>NZ_RZOI01000345.1:0-6268 GCF_004022645.1 Mesorhizobium sp. M4A.F.Ca.ET.020.02.1.1
CATACGCGCCACCAGGCTGAGCAGCCCGTCTATGCCTTCGCCGACCACCACATTGTCGGCGCCGACGCCGAGATGCGCGGCCGCGGCCTGCTTGAGGTCAAAATTGTCGGGGTCGCAATACATCCACATGTCGCCGGCGATCGCAGTCATGCGGGCAATGACACGCGGCGAGGGCCCGAAGCTGCTCTCGTTGGCGCCGATGCGCGCGCGGAAGGCGTGCCCGCGGTCGCGCTCCTGCGCCTCCGGACCGACAAACGGCACCGTCGAGGGAAGCGCGGCGATGATCGGCGTAAGGGGAGGGCGCAGGCGCATGGCAAGAGGCTCGCTGAGAAAGGGACCTCTTGCTAGCGTGAGGGAGTGGCAGGTGCAAGTTCCACCGCCTCTTCAGGACCGGACGTCACTTCCGCTCAATTTATGTGGACGACGACGTAGCGTCCGCCGTAGGGCTGATAGTACCTGCTGCCACAGTGCCACAGCACTGTGCCGTCGATCGTGGTCTTCACGCACGCTGCGGGGAGCCTGGTCACGTAGATAGTCGTACGGCGGATTGTTCTGCGTGTGGTACGCCTTGCGACCCCTGCGACGCTGCCAGGCGTGAGCGGACGGCCAACTTTCGCCTGTGCGTCGCCCACGAAGGAGGCGAACGGGGCAACCGCGTCGACCATATCGGCAAACATCATGACGACGGCGATCCCGGCAGCGCCGGTCAATCTCAAGCTAGGTCTTGCCATTTTTGCATCCTCCCAGAAGCTCATCACTCCGTGCACTTAGATTCGCGGCCGATATAACCACCCGCCCGACGCAAGCCTGCGCCAAACCCAAATCAGGCTGTGCCCGCTCGCAGACCCTGCGTATCAGAGGCAGCTTATTGTTAGCATTTTAGAATATACTAATTCACGAGTGCGGCTTCTATCCGGATTGCGCAATTCCATCGAACTCGTTGCAATGACAACGCGGCGCAATTTTCTCGGCGCACGTTACGCCCTGGGTCACGATCTCCCGGCACGCTGAAGTGTTTCCTTCGGAGACTCGCCGAAGAAGAGGCGGTAGTTCGCGGCGAAGCGGCCCAGATGGGTGACCCCCAAATCCATAGCAATCGTTGTAACGCTCAAGCCGTTTGCACGCGCCGTGGTAAGGAGCCGTCTGGCTTCGTTGAGGCGGAGCGCTCTGATGAATTCGAGCGGGGTCACTGCAAATGTGGTGCGGAAGGCGTACTCGAGCTGTCGACGGCTGACACCGATTTCCTTGCACAGTCGAACAATGGGAATGTCTTCCCGGATATGAGTGCGAATGAAATCCTCGGCCGCCGACGCTTGTGTGAAATGACGACTCGCGGAACTGGCTGTCCCGGTCTCACGACTGTCTCCCTCCGCGAAGGCGTCAGCCACCAGCCCCAGATATTCCACGACTGCACCTGGAGGCTGCTCAAGCAGAATTGGATCGCTTGCAATTGTCCCAAGGTGGTCTGCTATCGACTTCATCTGGCTTCTGAGTCTTTGCGCTTCGTCGGTGGCGAGCCGAACTGCCGCGGGGCGATCGTTAATCCGTTCGAGAACCATCCCCGCCGCAATCGACTGGATTTCCATCCAGGTCGCGGTCGGAACAATGGCGACAGCATAAGTGAGACCGGGCCGGACCGTCGCCGTCACGCTCGTGCCGGCAGGGATTGCCAGGATCAAGTCATCTTCGAGCGCAATGCCGCATATCGTCGACCCACAGGCCCGCTCGATAGCCACCAACGCCACGGAGCCTGGATCGAAACCACCCCTGGCGCGGAAGGCGCAATTGAATTCTGGCAGGTCGAGCGCCCACTTGCCGGGGGACTGGATTTGCCGGATGCGCGAGGGAAGCCGGCCTGCCGAAAGCCTGTCGACTTCCACGGGCAGGCCAGAGGCGGCGCTGGTTAGGTCGTCAGGGCCAAGCAGCACATCCCTGTACGAAGGCGATGAAGGCCAAGCAGTCAAAAAAACGTCCTTTGCGCAAAGTGGATAGCAGGACGGTTGTATTAGGTATATCTTATAAGCAAATTGCGCGAAATCAAATTGGCGCGGGAATATCGCCTACAAAAGGCGGGCGGGGACTATGAGCAGAAAAGGCCAGTTTCAGTGGGCTGCGCCGAGAACATCGGGTGCGCCCGCCCGAGCAATCATGCGTTGTGGAGCTGCCGGCTTCCTGGGCGTGGCCGTGACGGCCAGTTCGGCGATGGTGTCAAGCGTCCTAGCCGCGGAAGGCGGCGCAAGATCCTATCTGCTCGGTTCGCGCGGGCCAGGGTTCGAATGCATGAATCAGTTTAGCAGAGCAGGGGCACAACATGAGCAACGATCGTGACTTCCCGGCTGAAGCCGGCAACAAAATCACGCGGCGCGACGCATTGATGGCCGGCACGGCGGCTGCCGTTTCGCGATTTGCCGCACCCGTCGGCCTTTCGGGGGTATTTGCCGGACTTGCGGGCGTTCAGTCGGCGGCGGCCGAGCCAGCGCAGCCCAACATCGTCTACATCGTTTCGGACGATCAGGGCTGGCTGGACGTCGGCTACCATGGCTCAGACATCAAGACGCCCAACATCGACAAGCTTGCCGCGGAGGGGGCGAAGCTCGAGGAATATTACGTGCAGCCGATGTGCACGCCAACGCGTTGCGCCCTCATGACCGGCCGCTATCCGCTACGCTATGGCATGCAGGTTGGCGTTGTCCCCGCTGCGGGAACCTATGGTCTTCCGCTGGACGAAACCCTTCTTCCGCAGGTCCTCAAAGGCGCCGGTTATCAAACGGCGATGAGCGGCAAATGGCACCTTGGCCATGCCAAGACGGATTACTGGCCGAAACAACGTGGATTCGATTCATTCTACGGGGCAAACCGTCGGCGAGATCGACCATTTCAAACATGCTTCGCACGGTATCCCCGACTGGTACCGAAACAACAAGCCGATCAAGGAGAAGGGCTTCGACAACACCCTGTTCGGTCGGGAGGCTGTCCGGGTCATCAACACCCACGACCCGAAAAAGCCCCTCTTTCTCTACCTCGCCTTCACCGCGCCTCACACGCCCTTCCAGGCCCCGAAGGAATATCTCGACCGGTTTAGCAACATCACCGACGAGAACCGTAGAGCCTATGCCGCCATGATCACGGTGATCGATGACGAGGTGGGAAATGTCGTGGCCGCCCTTGAGAAGAAGGGGATTCGCGACAACACCCTTATCGTTTTCATGAGCGACAATGGCGGCGTCATCAACTCGATGTTTACGGGTGACTCGAAGGTGGAGGGCAAACTTCCCGCCAATAATGGGCCATATCGCGAAGGCAAGGGCACCCTCTATGAGGGGGGCACTCGCTCGGTTGCCTTCATGAACTGGCCCGGCAAGATCAAGCCTGGTGTCTTCAATGGCCTGATGCACGTCGTCGACATGTTGCCAACCCTGGCCGGGTTGGCTGGTGCCAAGCTCGACAAGAACAAGCCGCTGGACGGCATGGATATGTGGCCGGCCATCAGCGATGGGAAACCTGCGCCGCGCACCGAGATTGTCTACAACGTTGATCCGATGTCCGGCGCCGTGCGCGAGGGCGATTGGAAACTGGTATGGTCAGCTACGTTACCGCAGAAGGTCGAGCTTTTTAATTTGGCCCAGGACAAATCAGAAGCCACCAATCTGGCTGACAAGAACCCTGATAAGGTCAAGGAGCTGCAGGCAAGAATTACCGAGCTTGCGAGCCAGATGAAGCCTCCACTGTTGCTTATGGAAGCTCTGCGGTTGACGTACTTCACACCGCTGGTGACACCAAGCCCGCAAGAAATGTTCGCTGCGGGGGATTGAAAGGCGGATGAGTTACCGCCGTCCAGACGAGGCCGCCCGATGACTGAGGCACGACTTGCCACAGAGCCAGCGGCCTCGTCGCACGGCGCTATGGTCTGGATCCCTGGCGGCGAGTTCCTGATGGGATCCGACCATCACTATCCCGAAGAGGCGCCGGCGCATCGCGTTGTCGTCGGTGGCTTCTGGATGGATCGCACGACTGTCACGAATGGTGAGTTCAAGCGCTTTGTCGAGGCCAGCGGCTACGTCACGGTGGCCGAGCGTCCGGCAAATGCGGCGGACTATCCCGGGGCCAGCGCTGAATCGTTGATACCGGCTTCGGCCTTGTTCGTGAGGCCTTCACGCAGCATTGATCGCGGCAATCACTACAACTGGTGGGCCTATGTGCGCGGTGCGAACTGGCGGCATCCTCGCGGGCCTGCCAGCGGACTCAGGGGCCTCGAAAATCATCCTGTCGTGCACATCGCGTACCAGGACGCGGAAGCGTATGCGAACTGGGCGGGTAAGGCGCTTCCGACAGAGGCCGAATGGGAGTTCGCCGCCAGGGGCGGGCTGGATGGCGCTGAGTTCACATGGGGCGACGAGCTAACCCCGGGCGGGCAGCACATGGCCAACACGTACCAGGGCGAGTTCCCATTCCGCAACGATTGCGAGGACGGCTACGAATGGACAGCGCCGGTCGGCTCTTTTCCGGCAAACGGCTACGGGCTCTCCGACATGGCTGGCAATGTCTGGCAGTGGACGACTGACTGGTACCAGGAGCACCGCCGGATCGAGAGCCCTTGTTGCACGATTGCCAACCCGCGCGGCGGCGAACGCGAGGCGAGCTACGATCCGCTGACGCCCGACATCAGGATTCCACGCAGGGTAACCAAGGGCGGATCCTTCCTGTGCGCTCCCAGCTACTGCCGCCGTTACCGCCCGGCCGCGCGCATGGCGCAGCCTGTAGACACATCCACATGCCACCTCGGCTTCCGTTGCATCACGCGTTGAATGCGAAGACATTTTGCCCGGACTCGGCCGGCGTAAAGCAGGGGGATTCGGTTCAAGTAAAGTAGTGGTTCAAAGCGTAAGCGGTTACGGCAAGTATATATCCGTCCCTGACGGCATGCGCAGGCGGGATGTGACAATGTTGATGGCGAGCAGCCGCAAGCCTTCATAGGCGAGCGCATCAGTAGTCTCTGCCGGGTGCCGCCGGATCAGAAGCGGTAGATCGCCCCGATTACCGGTCCCTGCTGGACGACGTCGAAGACGAAGCCGTCGCCGTTGTCGTAATTGACCCCGGAGGCACGATAGCCGATCAGGGCGGAGAACTTGTCGTTGACCTGATAACCGACGCCGCCCCACAGATCCCACATGTAGTCCGACGAGCCGCCGCCGGCCATGGCCCAGCCGCTCAGATACCACTCGGAATTGATGTTATAGCGCCCTTTGAATCCAGCCAGCGCGTCAACCCAGGTATCGCCTTCGCTGAAGGTCAGCCCGTCGAAGGCTCCGCCGCTGAAGGATATGTCGGTATCGACCGACCAGATCCGGGCACCCGCCAGGAGATCGAGGCTGCCCGAGGCGTCGTCGATCAGGCGATATTCGCCAGCCGCGGTGTAGGTCACGCTCTCGGAGTCGACGCTGACGCTGTCGGCGACGATGCCGTTGGGCGTGGCGTTTTCGCCCGAAAGCTTGATGTACATGAAGTCGTTGAACAGACCGAAGTCGCCGTAGCGGAGTTCGGCGACGAGCATCGCGCCGAAGTCCAGATGCTTCAGAATGTCGGAGAACGAGCTTTCCACCGAAACCGGAGGCAGGTCGAACTGACCCACGTCGCCGCTCATGCCGGCCGCCCACAGATATGTGCCCGCGGTGAAGGACCAGTATGGCTGGCCCGCCGGTGCGGCTTCCTCAACCGTCTGAGCGTTCGGGCTCGGCAGGTCAGCAGCGAAGGCCCGTGCAGAGCCAAGCAGGACCAGCCCGACAAGCAGCAGATTCCGGTCAAAACGCATTGCCGTTCCCCTCTTATCAAATTTCGTAGCAATGATAGCAGCATTATTAGCAGGATTCGCCCTGCAGTGAATCGATCAAGATGGCGTCCGTCGCGTGGTATTGTGTATTAGCGTCATCTAAAATTATGCGGTCGCGGCCGACGGGTCAACCGGCCCGCCCGTTCAGTCGATCGGCGTGAGGGAAGGGCGCTGGCGCATGGCAAAGGCCCATTGCGAAATGGGGCCGGCAAACCCGCCAACCTCGCAATCGCCGCAATCACGCCAAAGCTCGTCGTGCTCTCAAACGCTCTTGTCGGGGACGACCGAAGAGGGTCCTGCGACATGCCTTGACCAAGACGGATACTCTAAAGCGCGTCGCGCCTGAACGGCCTCATGCGACGCGCTTTAGCTCTTTGTTTTTTTGCATGTCGTTTTCCCAAAACCGGGGCCACTTTTGGGCGACATGCATTAGCTCCGGAA
>NZ_RZOI01000346.1:0-6250 GCF_004022645.1 Mesorhizobium sp. M4A.F.Ca.ET.020.02.1.1
GCCTCGCATGGCGGCATGTCGCGCGACAGGCCGCTGACGAAGGCGCCGATATGAGCATCGCCGGCGCCGTTGGTGTCGACGGCGGCGACCTCGAAACCGGGTATGGCGCGCGTACCGCCATCGGCCAGCCGCACTAGGCAGCCTTGCGCGCCGTCGCGGATGACGACGCCTGCCGCTTTCCGGCAATGGTCGGCGAGCAGCCGGATGGCTGCAGTCTGCGCGTCGCCCGAACCTGCGATCGCGGCCGCCTCGCTGGTGTTGCAGCTCAGCCAGGTCGTGCGCGCCAGCACCCTGTCCAGGATCGGGCGCGGAATCTCGGCTATCACCGGCGTTGGATCGAAGACGAAGGGGACTTCCGCCGGCAGCGCCTCGATCCAGTCGGCGAGCGCGTCGCGGCTGCCGGGATAGCTCAGCGTGTAGCCGGAGGTAAAAACCCAATCACCGGCTTGGACTTGGACGGAAGCCATCATGTCGCGCGTGAGCCGGCTCTCGGCGCCCGGCCAGGAGACGAAGGTGCGCTCGGCGTCGCCGCTGATCATGGCAACGCAATTGCCGCTGTCCATCAACGGCGACGGCGGCGTCAGCGTCGAGATGCCTTCGGCGGCAAAAGCCGCGCGCAGGAAATCGCCGTCCGGCCCGGTACCGAGCTGACCGCCGAACACCACCCTCATGCCGGTGCGCCTCGCCGCGACCATCATGTTGAAGCCGCCACCGGCGACCCGCGCGTAGCTCGACGCGGTCTTTTCCGTGCCGGGCGCCGGCAAGGCGTCGATGCGGTAGACATAGTCCACCACGGCGCTGCCGACATGGACCAGCCGTCCACTCATGCTGCAGCCTCCTTGCCGGAGCGGATCTTTGCCTCGCGTGCCGCGATGAGATCGTCTGCCAGCGCGCGAACCGCGGCGAGATCGATGCCGTGCAATTTGGCAATGCGATCCTGCGGCAGGCGCGACAGGCCGGCAGAGGCACCTGCCATGCTGGCGGCAATGGCGCCGATCGTGTCGGTGTCGCCGCCGAGATTGGCGCTGATGACAGCCGCTCGCCACGGATCGCCTTCGGCGACCTCCAGCACGGCGAACGCCGCCGGAACCGATTCCTGGCTGGCGACGCCGGTGCCGACCAGATCGACGATCAGCCGGATCGCCTCTTTCTCGGCCTTGCCGCGCACAAGGTCCTGCGCCCAGGCGATCCGCGCGGCGATGTCGCCGCCGGTGACCCAATGCCCGAGCGTTGCCCCCAACCGTGCCGCCGTCACGGCGCGCTCGGAAGCCGCGCGCCAGTCGGCGCCCGAGACTCCGCCGCTGACCGCCAAAGCGACCGCGGCGGCCGAAGCTATGGCAATCGAGGTATTGTGCGTGGCCCGGCAGGTTTCCGCGACCTTCGCAACCAGCGTGTCGAGTGGCTCCGGCGGCATCATGATGCCAACTGGCGCGATGCGCATGGCCGCGCCGTTGGTGTCGCCGCCGCTGCCGGCCTCCTCGGGCGGCACGCCGTCATTGATGGCGTCGATGGCGCGCTTGGTCGACGGGCCGAGCAAGTCGTAGCTGCCGCGTGCCTTGACCCCGCGCTCCCAGTCGAGCAGCGCATTGACCCAGCGCGTGTGGTCGAAACGGTCGCCGGACCCGACCAGGATGCGGCCAAGCAGCAGCGCCTGTTCCGTGTCGTCGGTGATCGTGCCGGCTTCAAGGCCCTTCGACACCGGATGATCGTCGACGGGCGCGACGAAGTCGTCGACATGGCCATAGAGTTCGGCGATGCGGCCGGGCGACAGAAGCTGCGTCGGCATGCCCAGCGCGTCGCCAAGCGCGCCGCCGATCAGCGCGCCCATTGCCCGGTCGATCACCCCGGCCGCATCCGTCATCTCAAAACTCCAGATGAAGGGCGAAATGCGCCGGGTTGAGCAGGCTAGTGACGAATTCGATCGGTCGACCATCGGCGGCGCGAGTCAGGCGCCGCGTCCGCAGGAAGGGCGTGCCCGGCGCGCAGTCGAGGATGGCGGCATCGGCGGCGCTCAGCATCTCGATGTCGACCCACTCCTCGCCATGGTCGGGAACGAGCCCTGCTCCGCGCAGCGTCTGGTGCAGCGAGCCTTCGCGCAGGCCGCGCAGCGGCACGTCTTCCAGTTCGGGCGACAGCGGCAGGCGGCTACGCTCGATCGAGATCGCATGGCCGTCATTTGCATTCGTGCGGACGCGATCGACAGCGATGAAAGCTGGATTGTCGACGCCAAGCTTCGCCGCAAGCTCCGCGTCCTCGATGACTTCGAGCCGCAGCGTGCGCGTCTCGGCATTGGCGCCCGCATTGGCAAGCGCGCGCGACCAGCCGACGGCATCATCGACCGGCATGCCGTCAAAGGTGACGAAGGAACCGATGCCAACCCTGGTGGTGATCAGGCCGCGACTCGACAATTCCTCGAGACCTTTTCGGACCGTGTTGCGGCTGACGGAGAAGCGCTGGACGAGTTCGTTCTCGCTCTGCAGACGGTCGCCGAAGCCGAGCACGCCGGAGCGGATTTCGTGCTCCAAAACCGTCGCGATCTGCTCCGGCTTGCCGGTGCCGGGAGTGAGCTGCGTCGCGCGACGGGCCATATCAATACCTGTTCATTGAACCTGTATAATCCTGTTCAATAATGCATTTGAAAGGCGGCGTCAACGGTCGAGTTCGGCGCATGCAGGCGCCGCCGTTGCGGCCAGCCCCCGTCACTATACGGGGAGAAGTGCCCGGCAGGGCGATGAGGGGCGGCGCCGACTTCAGACAGTTGGCTGGCCAGTCAGTCGAAGAAGAATTCCTCGACCCGCTGCTTTGCTTTGCGCAGCACAGGCAGGATCTCGCGCTCCATCGCCTCGACCGAGAACCGGGCCGACTGCGTCGAGACGTTGATGGCGGCGACTACCTGGCCGGTACGGTCGCTGATCGGCACGGCTATCGAACGCAGGCCGAGTTCCAGTTCCTCGTCGACAATGGCGAAGCCATCCGCCCCCGCCTTGTCGATTGCCTTGCCCAGCGCGGCGCGGCTGGTGATCGTCCGAGGCGTCCGCGGCTCGATCTTTGCATCGGCGAGGAAGGTCTTCATCTCATCGGCCGGCAGCCCAGAGAGCAGCACGCGGCCCATCGATGTGCAGTAGGCGGGCAGCCGGGTACCGACGTCGAGCGCCACGCTGAGGATGCGGCGGCCGGGGATGCGCGCGACATAGACGACGTCCTCGCCCGACAGCACCGCGGCGTTACAGGCCTCGTCGAACTGCCCGGCCACCTCGCGCATGATCGGTGCAGCGAAGCTCCACAGCGAGGCACCGCCGAGCCAGGTCCGCGCGATAGTGAGCAGGCGTGGCGACAGCGAAAACAGCCGGCCCGACTGTGTCGCGTAACCCGCGTTCACCAACGTCAGCAGAAAGCGGCGGGCGCCGGCGCGCGTCAGGCCGGTTTCCTCGGCCATCTCGGTCAGCGTCATGCCGGCGGGATAACGCGCGAGGACCTCCATCACCGCAAGCCCGCGCTCCAGCGAGCCGACATGATCGCGCGAACTGGCCTCGCCTTCTAGAGCCGTCTGCATGGCGTTGACTCCCCTTCAGGGTAAGATTAGAAAGTATCACATATCAAACATATGTTCGCAATACGAACTTTTCGATACCGGGAGCCGAAGAATGGTGAAGTTCCTGCCGCTGAAGGAGGCTGTCGCGGAGAACCTGCATGACGGCGATACGGTCGCCTTCGAGGGCTTCACCCATCTGATCCCGACAGCGGCCGCGCATGAGGCCATTCGCCAGGGCTTTCGCGACCTCACTTTGATTCGCATGACGCCGGACCTGATCTACGACCAGATGATCGGCATGGGCATGGCGAGAAAGATCGTCTTCTCCTATGTCGGCAATCCCGGCGTCGGCCTGCTGCGGCGCGCCCGCGACGCCATCGAGAATGGCTTTCCGCGCGCGATCGAGATCGAGGAGCACAGCCACGCCGGCATGGCCAACGCCTATGAGGCGGGTGCCGCCGGCCTGCCCTGCGCGGTCTTTCGCGGTTATCGCGGCGCCGGCCTCGCTTCGGTCAACCCGAACATACGGTCGCTCACCTGCCCGTTCAGCGGCGAAGTGCTCGCCGCCGTTCCATCGATCCGGCCCGACGTCAGCTTCATCCATGCACAGAAGGCCGACAGGAAAGGCAATGTGCTGGTCGAAGGCATCATCGGCATCCAGAAGGAAGCCGTTCTCGCGGCCAAGCGCGCCGTGGTGACGGTCGAGGAAATAGTCGACAATTTCGACGATCTCCACCCCAACCTCACCGTGCTGCCCAACTGGACGGTCGCCGCGATCGCGGTCGTGCCGGGCGGCTCGCATCCCTCCTACACCCATGGATATTATGCGCGCGATAACGCGGCCTATCTCGAATGGGACGAGATCGCCGCCGACCGTGACCGTTTCCAGGCCTGGATGCAGAAGAACGTCATCGAGAGCAGCGCGGCCGACTTCGCCGGTCGCGTCGAGCATCTGAGGAAAGCCGCATGAGCGACGCTGAAAATCTTGGCTTCACGCCCAACGAGATGATGACGATCGCCGCCAGCCGGGCGCTGAAGAGCGAGGATGTCTGCTTCGTCGGTATCGGCGCGCCGTCTGCCGCCTGCAACGTCGCGCGGCTGACCCATGCGCCCGACATCACGCTGATCTATGAAAGCGGCACCATCGGCACCGCGCCCGATGTGCTGCCGCTGTCGATCGGCGATGGCGAATTGTGCGAGACAGCGGTTACCACCGTCGCGGTGCCGGAGATGTTCCGCTACTGGCTGCAGGGCGGCCGCATCTCCATCGGCTTCCTCGGCGCGGCCCAGCTCGACAGGTTCGGCAATATCAACACCACCGTCATCGGCGACTATGCGCACCCGAAAACGCGCCTTCCCGGCGGTGGCGGCGCGCCGGAAATCGCCACCTCTTCAAAAGAGGTCTACATCACCATGGCGCAGTCGAAGCGCGGCATGGTCGAAAAGATCGACTTCTTCACCTCCTTCGGCCATGGCGACGGAGGCGATCACCGCAAGCGTCTCGGCATCGATACGGCCGGCCCGACGCTTTTGATCACCGACCTCGCGATCTGGAAGCCGGATCCGGTCACAAAGGAATTCACCGTCGTGTCGCTGCATCCAGGCGTGACCCGCGAGCAGGTGCAGGCGACCTGTGGCTGGGTGGTAAAATTCGCCGAGGCCCTTGACGAGACGCCGGCGCCGACGGAACTCGAGCTGACGACATTGCGCGATCTTCAGGCCCGCACCAAGGCGGCGCATGAGGGGACCGCCAAGGGGAAAGCTGCATAGATGACCGACGCCTTCATCTGCGACTACATCCGCACGCCGATCGGCCGCTTCGGCGGCGCGCTGTCCTCGGTACGAACGGACGATCTCGGTGCGGTACCCTTGAAGGCCTTGGTCGAGCGCAATGCCGGCGTCGACTGGGCGGCGGTTGAAGATGTCATCTATGGCTGCGCCAACCAGGCCGGCGAGGACAACCGCAACGTCGCCCGCATGGCGCTGCTGCTCGCCGGCCTCCCCCAGGACGTTCCGGGGTCGACCGTCAACCGCCTCTGCGGCTCGGGCATGGATGCCGTCACCATCGCGGCGCGCGCCATCAAGGCCGGCGAGGCCGAGCTGATGATCGCCGGTGGCGTCGAGTCGATGAGCCGCGCGCCCTTCGTCATGCCCAAGGCTGACACCGCCTTCTCGCGCAACGCCGAGATCCACGACACCACCATCGGCTGGCGCTTCATCAACCCGCTGATGAAGAAACAGTATGGCGTCGATTCCATGCCGGAAACGGGCGAAAACGTCGCCGAGGACTTTGCCGTTTCGCGCGCCGACCAGGATGCCTTTGCCGTGCGCAGCCAGGACAAGGCTGTGGCGGCGCAAGCCAATGGCCGGCTGGCAAAGGAGATCACGCCGGTGACGATCCCGCAAAGGAAGGGCGATGCAATCGTGGTCGGCAAGGACGAGCATCCACGCGCCGGCACCACCATCGAGGCGCTGGCCAAACTGCCGACGCCATTCCGCCAGGGCGGCACCGTGACCGCCGGCAACGCCTCCGGCGTCAATGACGGCGCGGCCGCCCTCGTCATCGCTTCGGAAGCAGCCGCGAAGAAACACGGCCTGACGCCTATCGCCCGCATCCTTGGCGGTGCTGCCGCCGGCGTCGCGCCGCGCATTATGGGCATCGGCCCGGCGCCGGCGACGAAGAAACTCTGCGCCCGCCTCGGCCTGACGCCCAACCAG
>NZ_RZOI01000347.1:0-6249 GCF_004022645.1 Mesorhizobium sp. M4A.F.Ca.ET.020.02.1.1
GTGCTCAGCGACACGGGCGAACAGGTCGTCGCCGTCGCGAAACATCTCGGCCTCGGCCTCGAGGCCGATGCGCGACGAGATCAGCCCGCTGTCGCCCTTGCGATAGTGTCCAGCGATGAACAGCATGGTGGTCATGCCGCGCTCCCGGTAGTTGTAGGACGCCTGCAAGAGCATCGTCGTCTTGCCGGCGTTCATCGTCGCGTAGTTGAAATAGAGCTTGGCCATGCCGCCTTTTAAGCCGAGTTGCAGCACGGCGGGGAGGGGGCGCTGTCGCATTCCCCTGAAAAAGCCGCGCTGTCCGAAAAGCGTCGGCGTGTCGCTGATCGGCCAGCGCGCGCCGTTCATCGTGATGTGGCAACGCTTGAAACCGCAGCAAAATGGTGTTTGGCTGACGAAACAAGGCGGAGACACAGACCGTAACTTCGCCGTGCCAAAAAGAATCGCAATGGGAGATTATCAATGTCGCGTATGAATTCCTTCGTCGCCGGTCTTGGCCTGGCGGCTCTTCTGTCCACCACCGCTGCCTTTGCCGGCGATCCGGCGAGCTGCAAGGCGGTGCGCCTGTCCGATGTCGGCTGGACCGACATCCAGGCCACCACCGGCCTCGCTTCGGTGCTGCTCACCGCGCTCGGTTATGAGCCGCAGGTGATCCAGCTTTCGGTGCCGGTGACCTATGCGTCGCTGAAGAATAACGACCTCGATGTCTTCCTCGGCAACTGGATGCCGTCGATGACCAACGACATCAAGGACTACACCGCCGACGGCTCGGTCGAGACCATCAGTGAAAACCTCAGCGGGGCCGGCTACGGCATCGTCGTGCCGACCTATGTGGCGGACGCCGGCGTCAAGACGCTGACCGATCTCGGCAAGTTCAAGGACAAGTTCGGCGGCAAGATCTATGGCATCGAGGCCGGCAATGACGGCAACCGCATCATTCTCGACATGATCAAGAACCCGAAGGACAATCTGGAGGGCTTCGAGCTGGTCGAGTCCTCGGAAGCCGGCATGCTGACTCAGGCCGAGCAGTCGATGAAAAGCAATGAGTGGATTGCCTTCCTCGGCTGGACGCCGCATCCGGTGATGGGCGCCATGAAGATCACCTATCTCGAGGGCATGGGCGACAGCGGCTTCGGCGCAGCCACCGTGCATACCAACGTGCGCAAGGGCTACACCACCGAGTGCCCGAATGCCGGCAAGTTCATCGCCAACCTGAAGTTCAACCTGGACATGGAAGGCGAGATGATGGACGCGATCCTCAAGGGCGGCGACGCCAACACGGTCGCGACCGACTGGCTGAAGAAGCATCCCGATGCAATCGCCCCCTGGATCGCCGGCGTGACCACCTTCGATGGCGGCGACGCGGCGGCCGCGGTCAAGACCGCGCTCGGGAGCTGAGCCGACTTGCGTTCGGCGTGACCGATCAGGAAGGGCAGCCAATCAAGAATAGGCTGCCCTTTTTCTTAATGCGCGTCGCGCTGAGACGGATTCAAGCGACGCGCTTCAAAGTGTTTGTCCGCCTGTCGTTTCCCAAAACCGCTGCGCACTTTTGGGCGACATGCGTTAAGCTGTGAGAAGATGACCGTCCGGCAAAGGCGGCAAGTCAAAGAGGGGCGAGATGGATCCTATTTCGAAATTCCTGGTCGGCTACAAGATACCCATAGGTCAGTGGGGAAAGGCCTTCTTCGGCTTTCTCACCGATAATTTCGACACCATTTTCAGGGCCTTCTCCAACGGCCTCAATTTCCTGCTTGACGGGCTGGTGGACGGGCTGCTGCTGATACCGCCAGTTTTCCTCATCGCGTTGATCGCGCTGCTCGCCTATTTTCTGCAACGATCGAGAGGGCTGGCGGTAGCCGTCTTTATCGGGCTGCTGTTCATCCTGAACCAGAACCTCTGGAAGCAGACCGTGGAGACGCTGGTGCTGGTGGTTGCCGCGGCGGCCGCCTCGATGGCCATCGGCGTGCCGCTCGGCATCTGGGCCGCGCACAAGCCGAAGATCTACCGCTTCATGCTGCCGGTGCTCGACCTGATGCAGACGCTGCCCACCTTCGTCTACCTCATCCCGGTGCTGACCCTGTTCGGGCTTGGCAACGCGCCCGGCCTTATCGTCACCATCATCTTCGTCATTCCCACTCCGGTTCGTCTTACCCATCTCGGCGTCACTTCGGTGCCGAAGTCGATCGTAGAGGCCGGCGAGGCGTTCGGCGCCACCAAGAGACAGCTTCTCTGGAAGGTAGAGCTGCCTTCTGCCTTGCCCACGATCATGGCGGGCCTGACGCAGTCGATCATGCTGTCGCTGTCGATGGTGGTGTTCGCCGCCCTCATTGGTGCCGGCGGCCTCGGCACCGAAATCAACCGCGCGCTCGGCTCTCGCAAGATCGACCTCGGTCTCGAGGCCGGCCTCGCCATCGTCGTGCTCGCCATCGTGCTCGACCGGATGACCCGCATTGGCGTTGGAGGCAAGAAATGACCGTCGCCGTTGACTTCAAGAATGTCGACATCGTCTTTGGCGCTGACCAGGCCGGCTCGCTGGCGCTGATCGACCAAGGCGCCACCCGCGCCGAGATCCTCGAAAAGACCGGCAACGTGCTTGGCTGTGCGGGCGCCAGCCTGACGATCCATGAGGGCGAGATTTCCGTTCTCATGGGCCTGTCCGGCTCCGGCAAATCGACCCTGCTCAGAGCCGTCAACCGGCTCAACGTGGTGTCGCGCGGCCAGGTTCTGGTCAAGGACGGCGACCGTACGGTCGATGTCGTCACGTGCGACGAGGCGACGCTCAGGCGCCTGCGGCAGAAGCAGGTGGCGATGGTGTTCCAGCAGTTCGGCCTTTTGCCGTGGCGCACGGTGGAGGAAAATGTCGGCTTCGGCCTCGAGCTCGCGGGCGTGCCGGAGGCCGAGCGCAAGGAGCGGGTCAGGAAGCAGCTTCAGCTCGTCCATCTCGACCAGTGGTCGAAGAAGTACGCGCATGAGCTTTCGGGCGGCATGCAGCAGCGCGTCGGCCTGGCCCGCGCCTTCGCCACCGAGGCGCCGATCCTGTTGATGGACGAGCCGTTCTCGGCGCTCGATCCGCTGATCCGCACCAAGCTGCAGGACGAATTGCTGCAGCTGCAGGCGGAACTGAAGAAGACCATAATCTTCGTCAGCCACGACCTCGAGGAGGCGCTGAAGATCGGCAGCCACATCACCATCATGGAAGGCGGGCGCATCGTGCAGACCGGCGCGCCGGAAGACATCGTGCTCAGGCCTGCCAACGACTATGTCCGCGATTTCATCGCCAACGTGAATCCGCTGTCGGTGCTGACGGCCTGGAACGTCATGCGCGACCGCCGCGACCTCGACCACGGCGAGGACGGCTGGGTATGGCTCGACCGGCGCAAAACGACGCGCTTCAAGATCGACGATCACGGGCTGGTGGCGGCCGCCGAACGCGACGGCAAGCCTGCGGTGTGGGTGTCCTGTGCCGATGTCGAGCGGCTGCCGGAGGAGACGGCGCAGGTCTTCTGGGCGACGCCTGGCACGTCGCTGAAGACGGTGATGCTGGCCATGCACCGCTCACAGACAGCGCCGGTGGCGCTGTTCGACGAGCAGTCGCGCTTCGTCGGCGCGATCGGGATCCGCGACGTTCTGAGCGCCGTGCTGCGGCGATAATCGCCCGCAAGTCGACGATGCCGCGGCCGAAGGTGCCGGCCGCGGATGCGCCGGTTGGCACCTTGGTACGACTGGCAGGGACGGGAACCGTGCCCTAGTATCATTCCTGCCGCGCCAAATCGCGCCGCGGGCGGCAGGCGCAAGGGGCATGCAGCAGGGATGATTTTCCGTCAGCTCTTCGATTCGGCATCGGGCACCTACTCCTATCTGCTGGCCAGCCGCCGGGGCGGCGAGGCGCTGATCATCGATCCGGTGCTGGAGAAGGTCGAGCGCTATCTGCAACTCGTCAACGAACTCGACCTCAAGCTGGTCAAGGCGGTGGACACGCATCTGCATGCCGACCACATCACCGGCCTCGGCGCGCTGCGCGACCGGACGCATTGCGTCACAGTGATGGGTGAGCAGACCAAGGCCGACGTGGTGTCGATGCGGCTTGCCGACGGCGACAAGCTTGCCATCGAGGGGCTAGCGCTCGACGTCATCTACACGCCCGGCCACACCGACGATTCCTACAGCTTCATCCTGCCGGACCGGGTGTTCACCGGTGACACGCTGCTCATCCGCGGCACCGGCCGCACCGACTTCCAGAACGGCGATCCGCGCCAGCAGTACGAATCGATCTTCGGCCGCCTGCTCAAGCTTCCCGACGAGACACTGATCTTCCCGGCGCATGACTACAAGGGCGAGACGGTCTCGACCATCGCAGAGGAGAAAGCCTTCAACCCGCGCCTGCAGGTGAAGTCGGTGGACGAGTATGTCGAGATCATGAACAACCTCAAGCTCGCCAACCCGAAGATGATGGACGTCGCCGTGCCGGCCAACATGAAGGTCGGGCTGCATCAGGACGAGATCGCCGGGCGCGGCTGGTCTGTCACGGCGGACGAGGCGCTGGCGATTGTCGGCAGGCCGGACGTGGCTTTGATCGATTTGCGCGAGAGCGCCGAGCGGGAGCGGCATGGCGTCATCCCGGGCGCCATCCATCTGCCCTATCCCAGGCTGCAGGAGAACATCGCCGCCGGCGGCATGCTCAATGAGCTCGCCCGATCGACCAGCAAGCAGCTTTTGTTCTACTGCGCCTTCGGCGAACGCTCGGCGATGGCGGTGCAAGCGGCGCAGGACGTCGGCATCGCCAACGCCCGTCATATCCAGGGCGGCATCGACGCGTGGAGAAAGGCGGGCGGGCCGCTGTTGCGGTAGGCCGTGGCGGCGCAGCGCGGGGCGGATTTCAAAAGATCAATTCAGGCCGATGCGCCTGGCGCCGTGCCGGAACATGGCTTCGGCGTCCCGGTCGAAACGGAAGGTGGCGATGAAGTCGTCGGCACGATAGTCCGGCAGGGTCTTGCGGATTGCGGCGGCGAAAGTGCGCGCCTCGTCCTGCCGGCCGGCCAGCGCCAGGCAATGCGCGGCGATCGCCAGGATGATGATGTGGGCGTTGGGGCGGGCGGCAGCCTTCAGCGCCCATTCCGACGCCTCGCCGAACTCTCCAAGGCGGGCATGGGCCATGGCGCGGGCGCCCATCATGCCGAACAGCAGCGGGTCGAAGGGGCTGAGATGGCGCGAATGATCGGACGAGCCGATCGCTGAGCGCGGATCACCCGATTGCGAATGCACGAAGGACAGCGCGTAGTGGCCGAGCGCGAAATTGGGGCTGAGATCAACGGCCCGTTCCAGCTCGAGCAGCGAGCCGTCGCGTTCGCCGCGCAGCCACAGCGCCCGGCCCATGGCCCAATGCGCCGCCGGATTGTGTTCGTCGACCAGAAGACTTTGTCCGGCGGTTTCGAAGGCAAGCGCAGCTTCCTGGTCGCGGTCGCCCCAGCGCTGGAAGGCGTTCTGCCAGTGGGTGAAGGAGAGGCCGGCATAGGCGCGGGCAAAGGTCGGGTCCTGCTTCAGCGCCATGTCGAAGAACTGGTGGGCCAGCTCGTTTTCGGTCCGGGTGAAGCGGTACATGTGCCAGAGGCCGCGATGGTAGGCCTCCCAGGCGTTGAGCGAATTGGGCGCCTTCAGCATCGCCCGGTTGCGCTCGACCGTGGTGACCTCCGCCGCGATGGAGGACACGATGCTGTTGCCGATATCGTCCAGCACGACAAAGATATCGTCCGGCCGGTGCTCGAACGTCTCGGCCCAGACGATGCGGGCCGTGCGCACCTCGACCAGCTCGACCGCGACGATGATCCTGCCCGACAGGTTGCGGACGGAGCCGGTTGCCACGTAGTCGACATTCAGCCGGCGCCCGGCATCCTCGGGTGAGATGTCCTTTTCGGCCAAAGCGAAAACCGAGCCGCGGGCGATGACGAAGAAATCCCTGAGCTTGGCGAGGCGGGTGATGATGTCATGGGTCAGGCCGTCGGCCAGCCCACCACGAAAATCCGCGGTGCCGGCGTGCTCGACGAACGGCATCACTGCGAGCGAGGCGCGGCGTGTCGCCGATGTCTCGGGCTCGGCCGGAGCGACCGGTGCCTGGGGCACCGCAAACGCCGGCACGGATCGCACGGGTGGCGTCGCGCTGGACTGACGGGATCTTATTTCCTGCCATGCCTCGCGCAGGGGGGCGAAATCCAGCTCCTCCGACTCGAAGAGCCGCGCAGCGGCAGCCAGATGCTC
>NZ_RZOI01000348.1:0-6241 GCF_004022645.1 Mesorhizobium sp. M4A.F.Ca.ET.020.02.1.1
GATCAGGATCAGGTCGAGCAGGTCGAGTACATATTCGACAGCGCTTTCGGGTGTCGCCGGGTTAAGCGACACGCCGGCCTTCTTGCCGAGGTTCCTGATCGTCTGCAGCGAGCGGTCGAGATGCGGTCCGGCCTCGGCATGCACGGTCATGCCGTCGCAGCCGGCCTCGGCGAAGGCGGCCAGATATGGATCGGCCGGCGCGATCATCAGGTGGCAATCGAAGAAGGCCTTGCTGCGGTTGCGGATCGCCTTTACCACCGGCGGGCCGAAGGTGATGTTGGGGACGAAATGGCCGTCCATGACGTCGAGATGGATCCAGTCGGCGCCGGCTGCCGCGACGGCCTCGACCTCGTCGCCGAGCTTCGAGAAATCCGACGCCAGCACCGATGGCGCGATCAGGGTTTTCTTGGCCATGTCCGCTTCCCGTTCTTCAAGTCCGCTCCGCCCTAGCGCATCGGCCGGAAAATCGGAACCGTTTTTCGAAAGGGACAATGCCTGATTATGTGTTGGAGCGCAGCCAGCGCCCAAAAAGGAGCTACGTCGCTCCCGATCGGGATGACGTTTCGTCATCCCGCAAAGGAGAGAGGCGTCGCCGCCTCTCTCCTGGTTTGCAGCAGGATTCAGTTCACCTGAAGTCGTGACCTGGCCTGTCCCGGCAGGAACGACGGGCCTCTGCCTTGCTTCAACTTCTGCAGCCCAAGCGTCTTCGAAGCCGGCCTGGGCACGCAATGTCCGCGCACCGTCATTTCGGTCGGCCGGCAGCCCGTGGTGATGATTGCGTCCCTCACACATGCCTTGCCGACCAGATGGTAGCCGCGTTTGCAGTCGATGATGATGGAAGGCTTGCGCACGCATTCGCCATTGATGCGCTGTTCGTCACGCCGGCATTTCCCGGCGATCACGGCATTCTTCACGCATTTCAGGCCGACCTGATGATAGCCGGGCAGGCAGTGGATGCTGACGCCGATGCACCTGCCGTCGACCAGCTTCTCGGTGCTCTTGCATGCGGCCACCAGCGGCCTGTCGACACATTTGCCGCGCAGCAAGCTTTGGCTGGGCAGGCATTTGCGGCCGGGATCCACAACGACCGGCGGCAGCCTGGGCTTGCCGAAGTCGGGGCGCGTGCTTGAGACAAGATCGTCGACCTTGGGCTCGACAGTGCGTTTTATGCAGGTGAAATCCTCCGCATCCGCGTCGATGGTGGCAATGGATCCATTCGGCTTGATCTCCTGCAAGGTGCACTGGATCGAGCGGGTCCTGCTTATGCTGAGATCGTGCGCGGCGCTGGCCTTGAACACACCGCCTTCGTTGAAGGCGACCGCGGTCCCGGTGAAGAAGGCGCCGTTCGAGCAACCGATCCGGTAGTGCAACGCGCCGGGAGCATCGCGGCTCGCTTCGAACGCGACCTGACCTTTGCGCGGGCAAAGTTTCCTCGATCCGGCGCTGTCGGAAACGGTCACTTCGCCTTGCCAGTCGGCCTTTGCCGGCGGGTTGTCGGGATCGGCCTGAGGTCCATCGGTGAAGCCGCCGCCGCCCGCGCCAGTGCAATGGACGGTGATGTCTTTCCAGCCGTCGAAGGGCTCGAACGGGCCGTTGCCGACTATTTCGGTCTTGTACTGGAAGTACGCGGTCGCTCCGACATTCTCCCATTTCTCATAAGTGGCGAAATAGCCGTTCTTGCCCGCGTCGAAGGACGCCCAGACCTGCTTGAATTCCGATGTGATCGGCCCATTGTCCTTCTGCCGCCAGATGCGCATCGATACCGGCCCGGCCTTGTTGGCCTGCGCGCGGCTGGTCACCTTGAGCGCCGGGCACACTGTGCCGGGTGTCGAGCCGGGCTGGTTCGAGCGGTAGGTGGTCAGGAACAGTTTGACGTTCTTTGTCTCGAATTCGCCGAAATCGACGGCGATGTCCTGAGCCGCCGGTTTGACGACGGGATCGCAAACGACCTGGACGTCGAACGAACCGTGTTCGGCATAATGCGATTCGTAGATCGGATAGGGCCAGCTGCCGCCGGTCGTCTCGGTGGCAGCATTGTGCATGTCGAGCGCCTTGTCGGTCAGCGCCGAAAAGGTTGCGTGGAAGGTGTGCGTGAACGAATAGGACTTCGTCGGCCCATCGGGCTGGAGGTGCTGGTTGCACTTGGCGATAATCTGATCGCCATAGGGCACCGACGCGATGTCCGCATTCGAAGACAGCGCCATGATCGAGGGATCGAAGGAGAAGTTCGCCTGGTGATCATAGTCGCGGCTGACCGGCGATGCGCTCCAGATCGGCGGAAACGCCCCGCACTGGCTGGGGCCGCATACGCCGAGCGATACACCGACCTGCTGCACGTAGCCTGGCCAGCGTGTGTCGATCTTCATGTGGCCCCAGAACTGGACCGTGCCGCTTTTCAGCCTGTCCCATTTCTGTTTGTCGCTCGAAACGACATGGAGCGTGGTGTTGACGCTCTGCGTGTCGAACGACATCGACTTGATGTTGGCCTGCGCGGCGGAAGCGGAGGTGCTGACTAGTCCGGCTGCGAACAGGGCAACAGTCGCAACCGTATTGCGAAAGGCATAGCTGACTGAAGACATCTCTCTCTCCTGATGTGTTCCTTCAGCGATTGGTCGCCGCTCGCGGCATCAAGGTTCACGCGGGCGATCCCGCCAACGAAAAACCCGCCGGATTGCTCCGGCGGGGTTCTGGTTTTCCTATCGCTAGATCACGGCTTGGAGTTCTGGATGTTCGCACCCGCCGGATCCTGCTGCACCTGCGGCGTACGTCTCGGCACCAGCTGCTGCAGGATGTTCGGATTGAGCAGCAGGTTCGGGTTGACCTCCACGCCCGGCTTGCGGATCGGGACGCAGTTTGGATATTTTCCGGTCGTCCCGGTCGGGCAGCGCCGCAGGATGATGATCGGCTGGCACTGGCCGTTGATCAGCTGCGAACCCGGAGCGCATTCCTGCCGGACCCTACGGCAGGCACCGTCACGGACCTCGGTGCCACGCGGGCAGACACATTCGCCACGCTTGTTGTGGACCTGGCCGCGAATGGTGCACTGCTCCAGTTCAGGCTTCTTCTGCCGGCAGGCGCCGTCGCGGATTTCCGTACCCCTCGGGCAGACACAGTTGCCGTTGGCGTCGTGGATCTGGCCGCGGATCGTGCACTGCTCGGGCTGTGGCCGGATCGGCCGGCAGGCGCCGTTGCGCAGCTCGGTCCCGTTCGGGCAGACGCAATCGCCATCGGCGTTGCGGACCTGGCCGGGGATCCGGCACTGCTCCGGTTTCGGCCGGATCGGCCGGCAGGCGCCATTGCGCACCTCGGTCCCCTTCGGGCAGACGCAATCGCCGTCCGCGTCGTGGACCTGGCCGCGAATGGTGCACTGCTCGGGCTTCTGCTTGTCCCGCACGCAGGCATTCGCATTCCTGTCGAGATGCGTGCCCTTGGGGCAGTAGCAGCTGTCGCCATCCGCCGACGGCACCGAGCCGGGTATGGTGCACCCTTGCGTGATCCTCACGCAGGCGCCGTTCTCAAGCTCGGTTCCGCGCGGACAGACACAGCGCCCGTCCTCGGTGCGGATCTGGCCCTTGAGCAGGACGCAAGGCTTTGGCTTTGGCTTCGGCTCGATGATGACGCCGTCGCCCGTGCACTGGCCGTTGCGGTAGGTGGTGCCTTCCGGGCAGACGCAGCGGCCGGCATCGTTCATGACGAAGCCCGCCGAGCACTGCTTCTTCACCTCGTTCCTGATGGTGAAGGGATGGCACGCATAAGCCTTGCCGCGATTGCCCTGGATGTTGGCCTGATCGCCGGAAAGCACGTCGCCGCCGCCCTGCACCCGCGTATCCGGAGACAGGACGCCAACGCAGTTCTGACCGTGGACCTGACCCTGCAGATTGGCCAGACGGCCGTCATCGGGGATGACCACGGTGACATTGTGCACGTGGCTTTCCTCGGCGCCGAGCGTCAGGTTGGCAATGCAGGACAAAGGCAGCGTCGTCGGTTCCGGCGAGCAGCCGAAGGGCGGCTCGATCGACGTGATCTCGACGCCTTCCAGCCTGCCCAATCCTTCCACGCCGATCGCATCGCCGATCCGGACCGGACCGGAGAAGGCGCTCGGCCCATCGTTCGTGATGGTGATCTCGAACGAGCAGGGCTGGCCGGGCCGGCATTCGCTGTCGCCGGTCTTCTCGACGCGGATGGTCGGAGCCCCGCCGCCCTTGGCGCAAGCCTGGCCGATCGGATAGACGATGTCGTCTCCCGGCGCCGGCCCGTAGGAGCCGCGCGCGCAGTTCTCGAACTCGCCATTGGCCGAGACGGTCACGTCGAAGTGCCTGGAGGTTCCGGGCGTCATCACGGCGCCGGGAATCTGGCAAGACAGCGTGTTGGCCGGAACCGGTCCGCAGGCCCATTCAGCGCCGTCGGGAGTGACGGTCTGGATCTGGACCGGCGCGCCACCGGCCACCAGCGTGGCGGCATCGTTGACCCGCACCGGACCGGTGGGGGCCGCCGTGCCGGCATTGCTGACGGTGATGCGGCAGGAAACCACCGCGGCACCGGCCAGCGAGCCGTTGCACACCTTGGTGATGCGCAGGCCGGGCTTGCCGCCATTGGGATGGCGGAAGCGTTCCTTGGCGCAGGCCTTGTTGTTGGTGAGGTCGACCTCACCGGGTATGGCCTTCACCGCCGCGCAGTTCTCAACGCTGTCCGACTGGTAGTTTGCCGGCATCACCGCCTTGACGACGATCGACGTCGAGGCGCCAGGCATCAGCACGATGCCGGGATTGTCGCAACGGAACTGGCCGGGGCCGTTCGGTCCACAGCTCCAGGGCGGAGACGGGCCGAAGGTCGAGGAGGCAGGCGCGCCGCCGGGATAGCTGTCGATGACCGTCAGCGGTCCGTTATAGGGGACGCTGCCGTTGTTGATGAGGTCGATGACGAAGTAGCAGATGCCGTCAGCCGTGCAGACCGGGATGCGGGCACGCTTCTTCAGGATCAGGTCGACCTTCTTCTCGACCGGCGGCCGGCACTCAGGGTCGCGATCGCCACGCCGGCAGATCGGGATCGAGGCGCAGCCGCGATCGTTCTGCTGGCTGCCGAACAGCGGCTTGCCGCTGGCCTGGTAGTCGTAGATGGCGCAGTTGCGCAGCACGCGTCCCTGCCAGCCCGGCGCCGGCTTGAAGCCGAGCTTGAGGTCGACAAAGGCGCCCGGGTTGAGCGTGGTCACCGGATGGGTGCAGGTCATCGGCGTGACGCCGGGCACGCAGACCCAGGGCGGGTTCGGGCCGGAATCCAGCACCGAGCCGGCTGGCAACGTCACCTCGTCGAGCACGATCTTGCCGTGATAGGGCGCGCCGCCGACATTGCTGACCCTGATGGTGAAGTCGCAGCCGCCGGCCATCGTGCAACGCGTGACATCGGCGCGCTTCTCGACTTTGAGGTCCGGCTCCTTGTCGGGCGGGCATCTGAGGTCGCGCGGGATGACGATGTCGATAGTCTGCGTGCAGCACAGGCCCCAGCCCTCCTCCGGACCGGCATAGGTCTCGATGCCGGTGACAATAAGGTGGATGACATCACCGGGCGATGCGCCGACGATCTTCCAGTTGAGCACGCCGCCGCCCGCCGGCACCAGTTGCGTGTCGGGGATGATGGTGATGCCGGGCGTGGTCGTCGAGACCTGCACCCACTTGCCACCCATCTCCGGGCCGACAGGCATGTGGTAGATGAAGGCGCCGCCGCCGGGCACGCAATCGACCGTGCCGCGCTCCACCTTGAAGCATTCCTTGCCGGGAGGTGGTGGTGGCGGATTACATTTGGTCAAGTCGATGCGGATCGAGGTCTTCTCGCCGGTGAGGAAATCGCCGTCATCCGGCTTACCCGGATCCTGCGACGGGATGATGGTCCCCGGGCCGCCTCCCATCGACACCTTGATCGTGCCCTGGTTGTCGACCATGGCCGGCGCGGGGAACGCCGCATGGTCGATCTTGGCCACGATCTGGAAGGTGATCGCGCGTTCGTTCGCAGCGCCCATGCCGTCGAGATCGCTGGCGGAAATCCGGAAATCGGAAACCGTCGCGGTGTCGTTCGGGTCCGCCGAGGTGCTGATCACCGCACCGGGCAGTGCACCGCCCGCCGCATCGGTGCCATCGCCGGACACATGCGCGCTGACGATCTGCAGGCCATGCGGAAGCTGGTCCTTGAAGTCGAGCCTGGTGTTCTTTAGCGCATTGGCAAGCACGGGATTGGCAAAGGCTTGCGC
>NZ_RZOI01000349.1:0-6157 GCF_004022645.1 Mesorhizobium sp. M4A.F.Ca.ET.020.02.1.1
CGGACTATATCGACCTCTACCTGCTTCACGTCTGGGACAGGCTGACGCCGGCCGAAGAGGTCATGCGCACGCTGGACGACCTGGTGCGCGCGGGCAAGGTGCGCCATATCGGTCTGTCGGACGTGCCGGCCTGGTATGCCGGCCGCGCCCAGGCGATTGCCGAATTGCGCGGCTACGAGCCAGTTTCGGCCTTGCAGCTCGAATATTCGCTCGCCGAACGTTCGATCGAGCATGAGTTCGTCCCCTTCGGCACGCGTCACGGGGCGGGCATCATGGTCTGGAGCCCGCTGGCCAGCGGCTTGCTCAGCGGCAAGTATCGGCCGGCGCAGGCCGGAAATGCCGGCCGGCTCGATGGGTTCCGCAACACCACCCATCCGGGGTTCCAGAAATTCACCGAGCGCAACTGGAAGATCGTGGCGGAGCTCGAAAAGGTTGCCGCCGAACTCGGCCGCAGCATGCCCCAGGTCGCGCTCAACTGGGTGGCGACGCAGCCGGGCGTCGCCACGGTCATTCTCGGCGCGACCAAGCTTGCCCAACTACAGGACAATATCGGGGCGCTGGATTTTTCAATTCCAGCCGCGCTTCGCGAAAGACTGGAGGTAGTCAGCAGATCCCCGGCGCCATTCCCCCATTCCTATTTCGGCTTCGAGATCCAGGGCCGGGTCACCGGCGGCGCCACGACTGGCGACAAGCCGGCCGGCTATGCGCAGCCGGTGCTCATCGAGGGCGAAGCCGTCAGCGTTGCCAGCGACTGATTGGCGCAAGCCGGAGAGGCGGGCATTGCGCAGGGGCGCCGCGTGACATCGCGGCGCCCTTCGTGTATCGGAACTCGCATCGCGCCGGTGTTTTTGGGCGCGGCGCCTGCGCGAGGGCGGCCACCCCAGGCGCTTCACACGCACAATGACGAGGATCAGATGACGGCGAAGCCCCTCTACCGACGTGTCTTGCTGAAAGCGTCGGGCGAAGCGTTGATGGGGGAGCAGCATTTCGGCATCGATGTCTCGGTCGTTGACCGCATCGCGGCCGACATTGCCGAGGCCCGCGCGATGGGCATCGAGGTCGGCGTCGTCATCGGCGGCGGCAACATTTTCCGAGGCGTGGCGGTTGCGTCCAAGGGCGGCGACCGCGTCACCGGCGATCACATGGGCATGCTTGCCACCGTCATCAACTCGCTGGCGCTGCGCACCTCGCTGAACAAGATCGGCGTCGATGCCGTAGTGCTGTCGGCGATCGCCATGCCGGAGCTTTGCGAGAGCTTCTCCCAGCGCCAGGCCACCGCCTACATGAACCAGGGCAAGGTGGTCATCTTCGCCGGCGGTACCGGCAATCCGTTCTTCACCACCGATTCGGCAGCAGCGCTCCGCGCCGCCGAGATTGGCGCCGATGCGCTGTTCAAGGGCACCCAGGTCGACGGCGTCTATTCCGCCGATCCGAAGAAAGACCCGAACGCGACCCGCTTCGAACGCATAAGCCATGCGGAAGTGATCAAACGCGGGCTTTCGATCATGGATACGGCAGCGATTGCACTTGCGCGCGAAAACAACATTCCGATAATCGTCTATTCGATCCACGAAAAGGGTGGTTTTGGCGAGATTCTGAGGGGCGGCGGCCGGTGTACGGTCGTTGCGGACGATTGATCCGGAGCCGATGCCGATCCGGAAGCCCGCTATGAAGCGGCAGGCGGTATCGGAACAAGGCTCGAGCACGGGGCTGTTGCCCTGAAACAGTGAACCCGGCAAACGGGTCGAGGAGACAATGATGAGTGGTGAGTTCGACGACCTCAAGCGGCGCATGGACGGGGCGATCGCCGCGTTCCGGCATGACCTGGCTTCGCTGCGCACCGGCCGCGCGTCCAGCAACCTGCTCGACGCAATTCAGGTCCAGGCCTACGGCACGACGATGCCGATCAACCAGGTGGCGAACGTGTCCGTGCCGGAGCCGCGCATGCTTTCGGTGTCGGTCTGGGACAAGGCGATGGTCGGCGCCGTCGACCGCGCCATCCGCGAATCCAACCTCGGCTTCAACCCCATCGTCGACGGCACCAATCTGAGGATCCCGCTGCCCGAACTCAACGAGCAGCGCCGCAAGGAACTGGTCAAGATCTCGCACGGCTATGCCGAGAACGCCCGCGTCGCTGTCCGCCATGTCCGGCGCGACGGCATGGATTTCCTCAAGAAGGCCGAAAAGGACGGCCTCATCGGCGAGGACGATCACCGCAAGCGTTCGGATCAGGTGCAGAAACTGACCGACGAGATGATCAGCACCATCGACCATCTGCTTTCCGATAAGGAAGCTGAAATCATGCAGGTTTAGGGTTCGGCTCTCCACCGGCCCGAAAGCGAGACCATGGCAACGCCCGCGCATGTCGCGATCATCATGGATGGAAACGGACGCTGGGCCAAGGCGCGCGGCATGCCGCGGCTTGCCGGCCATCGCGCGGGCGTCGAGGCCTTGCGCAAGACAGTGCGCGCCGCGCCCGACCTCGGCGTCTCGTTCCTGACAGTATACGCCTTCTCGTCGGAAAACTGGTCGCGGCCGAAATCCGAGGTCAGCGACCTGATGGGCCTGTTGAAACTGTTTATCCGTCGCGACCTTGCCGAACTGCATCAGAACGGCGTGCGAGTGCGAATCGTCGGCGACAGGGCGGGGCTGCAGCCTGATATCAGGGGCCTGCTGCAGGAAGCCGAATCGCTCACCGCTGGCAACAAGGCGCTGACGCTGGTCATTGCCTTCAACTATGGCGGGCGCGACGAGATCGTGCGCGCGGCGCGCAAGCTTGCCGCGGCTGCCGGGCGCGGCGAAATCACCGCCGAGGCTATCACGGCGGAGGCCTTTGCCGGCGCGCTCGACACCGATGGCATTCCCGACCCGGAGCTGGTCATCCGCACAAGCGGCGAGCTCAGGTTGTCGAATTTCCTTCTCTGGCAGGCGGCCTACAGCGAGCTTGTGTTCCTGCCTTGCTACTGGCCCGATTTCAGCCGGGAACACCTGGCCGACGCGCTGCGCGACTTCGCAAGCCGCGAGCGCCGTTTCGGCGGGCTTGCCGCCCAAGACGTCGCTTCGTGAGCGGCGGCCAGATGAGCAATCTCCAGCTGCGTGTGATTTCGGCGCTCGTGCTGGCCGCCGTCACCCTCGGACTCACCTGGCTCGGCGGCATGCCGTTCCGCTTGCTCTGCAGCTTCATCGCCTGCACCATCTTCTACGAATGGTCGCGCATGTCGCGCCCGACAACCGGCGGCGCCCTGGGCTTTCTGCCGGAAGCGCTGCTGCTGGCCTTCATCGGCTTCCTGATAGCCGGCGTGCCGGCATCCTGGCTGCTCTCGCTCGTCGTGGTCATAGTTGTGGTCACGGCCGCCAGCACTCAAATGCGCGGGGCGACGCAATGGGACGCCGCCGGGCTGGCCTATGCGTCTCTCTCCGGCCTGTCGCTGGCGATGCTGCGCGACGGCGACCATTCCGGCCTGATTGCGATCCTCTTCCTGTTCGCCGTCGTCTGGGCGACCGACATAGCGGCCTATTTCGTCGGTCGCGCCGTTGGCGGCCCGAAGCTGGCGCCGTCGATCTCGCCCGGCAAGACGCAGAGCGGGGCGTTGGGCGGCGCCGTCGGCGGCGTCGTGGCCGGTGTGCTTTTGGCCTCGGCGACCGGAGTCGGCAATCTCGGAACACTCGGCCTCGTGGCACTCGCCCTGTCGGTGGTGGCGCAGGCAGGTGACCTTTTCGAATCCTGGGTCAAGCGCCGCCACGGCCAGAAGGACTCCGGCAACCTGATCCCTGGCCATGGCGGCGTCATGGACAGGGTGGACGGGCTTGTCGCGGCGGCTCTGGCCCTGTACGTCATCGGCTGGATCTCGGCGGGCGCCGATCATCCGGCGCAGGGGCTGTTTCCGATTTGAACCGCATGCCGCAGGGCGAAGAACAGGCAGCGCCACGGATTCGCCCGGATTGATGTCACAGTCGCGGCACGGCCTGCGTCGCGCACGGTTTTGAGGACACGACTTGAACGAGATTCTTCACGCGTTGTTCAGCACGGAAGGCTTCGTCCTCGGCACGCTGGTGCCGTTCCTGTTCGTGCTGACCGTGGTGGTCTTCGTGCACGAAATGGGCCACTACCTCATCGGCCGCTTGTGCGGCATCGGCGTCAAGGCCTTTTCGATCGGCTTCGGCCCCGAGCTCATCGGCTTCAACGACAGCCACGGCACACGCTGGAAGCTCTGCGCCATACCGCTTGGCGGCTATGTCAAATTCGTCGGCGACATGAATGCCACGTCGAGCCAGCCGAGCGCCGAGGACCTGGAGGCGCTGAGTGATTCGGAGCGCGAGGTCGCGTTCCATACCCAGCCGATCTGGAAACGCGCCGCGACAGTGGTGGCCGGGCCGCTGTTCAATTTCCTGCTGACCATAGTCGTCTTTGCCGTGCTGTTTTCCGTCTATGGCCGCCCGGTGCTGGACCCAATGGTGGCCCAGGTCACCGCTGGCAGCCCCGCCGACAAGGCAGGCATCCAGCCGGGTGACCGATTCGTCAGAGTCGACGGCAGCACGGTCGAGACCTTCGCTGACGTCCAGCGCCTCGTTCAGGGCCGCGCCGGCGATGCCATCGCCTTCACCATGCTGCGCGATGGCAAGGAGATTACGCTCACAGCGACCCCTGTGCCGATGGAACAGCAGGATGCGCTGGGCAACAAGATCAAGGTGGCCGTGATCGGCGTCGTCAACAGCACCGAACTCGGCCAGGCGCGCATTGTCACCTACAATCCCGTCGGTGCCGTGGGCGCGGCCATCGAGGAGACCGGGCACGTCATCCAGCGCACGGGGCAGTTTCTGCAGCGTTTCGTTGTCGGCCGCGAGGACAAATGCCAGCTTGGGGGACCGATCAAGATCGCCAAAATGTCGGGTCAGGCGGCGAAACTCGGCTTCGAATGGCTGGTGCAGCTTGTTGCATTCCTGTCAGTCGGAATAGGAATTCTCAATCTTCTGCCGATTCCCCCCCTCGACGGCGGCCACCTCTTGTTCTACGGCGTGGAGGCCGTCTTCCGTCGGCCGGTATCGGAGCGGATGATGGAAATGGCCTACCGGACCGGACTGCTTCTGGTGTTGGGCTTTATGGGCTTCGTGTTCTGGAACGATCTGTTTGGGTGCTGAAATCATGAAGAAATTTGGCTTCGGCAGCCGCAATGTTGAGACGCCGTTTACCATGCACAGGGGTAGGCGTGACGCGAAAGCCACGCACCAGGGTTAAGTAATTACAAATTAACCAGAAGCCTTGCGTGTAGGGAAAATCCGGTTAATACGGTAGGGGAAAATTACCGCACGTCCGGTTTTCTCGCCGTGGGGACTACGAGAAAAGGTACAAAAGCCCGATGAAGGCAGCATCCAAGTTTATGAGCGCCGCGTCCGCGGTGGCTTTGTCCGCCGCTCTGGTTGTGCCAGGCGCGCTCGCAGTGCAGTTTGTTGCCACATCGGTAGCCGAAGCCGCAGTCGTCTCGAGAGTGGAGGTCAGCGGCAACCAGCGCGTCGATGCCGACACCATCCGCAACTACATCACGATCAAGCCTGGCAAGGCGTTCTCCAGCTCCGATATCGATGATGCGGTCAAGGCGCTGTTCGGCACCGGCCTGTTCTCGGATGTGCAGATCAACCAGGTCGGCTCGACCCTCGTCGTCAAGGTTTCCGAATACAAGGTCGTGAATCAGGTCCTGTTCCAGGGCAACAAAAAGCTCAAGGACAACGCTCTGCAAGCCGCGGTCCAGCTCAAGCCGCGCGCGACCTTCTCGCAGCAGACGCTTGATTCCGACGTCGAGGCGGTCAAGGCCGCCTACCGGCGCATCGGTCGCGACGATGCGGCGGTGACCACGCAAATCATGGAACTCGGCGACAACCGCGTGAATGTCGTCTTCAACATCAACGAAGGTGGCCGCACCCAGATCGCCGCGATCAATTTCGTCGGCAACAGTGCCTATTCCAGCCGCCGTCTGTCCGACGTGATCAACACCAAGCGTTCGTCCTGGCTCTCCTTCGTGCTGCGCGACGACGTCTATGACGAGGACAAGCTGCGCGCCGATCAGGAGTTGCTGCGCCGCTTCTACTACAATCACGGCTATGCCGATTTCCAGGTGGTCTCGGCGGTCGGCGAGCTCGATGACACCACCAACAAATTCAC
>NZ_RZOI01000034.1:0-19617 GCF_004022645.1 Mesorhizobium sp. M4A.F.Ca.ET.020.02.1.1
TGCCTGTTCAGCGTCGATGGTCAGTCCCAGATTGTCGCCGTCACGCAGTGATCGCGCGCGCTCGGCGGAAATGCGGGCGACGAACTGAGCGCCGGCCTCGGCATCGACAAAGACGTGAGCGTCGATCCCTGCGTGCTCAATGCGCGTGACGCGAACCGGCAGGGCTCCTGGATGATCCTTCTCAGCCAGGGTCGCATGCTCGGGGCGGAAGGCCAGCGTTCCGGCCAGCCCGGATCCGAGCGCATCGCGAATGATGATCCTGCTGCCGCCGATCATGAGCGCGCCGCCTATAGGTGCGGCCACTGCCAGCTCGTTCAGGAATGGCTGCGCCAGGAAGCGCGCTACGTCTAGATCGACGGGTTCGCGATAGAGATCGGCAGGGGCTGCGACCTGACGGAGTTCGCCGCCAAAGATGACTGCGACGCGGTCTGAAAGCGCTGCCGCCTCGGCCTGGTCATGGGTAACGAAGATAGTCGTCGTTTCCATTTCCTTGTGAAGCCGTGCGATCTCGCCACGCGTATGGATGCGCAGCGCTGCGTCCAAGTTTGCCAAGGGTTCGTCCATCAGGAAGATCTTCGGCTTGCGCACCATGGCGCGTCCCAAAGCCACGCGCTGGCGCTGCCCGCCCGACAGCGCCGACGGTCGACGCTCGAGCAGCGCGTCGAGCTTGAGAAGCCCTGATGTCTGCCGGACCCGCTCCTGGATCGAGCGTTTGCGTTGGATGGCTCCGGGCAGCAGCGCGCCAATCACAGGAAGCCGTTCCAAGCTGCTTAGCTCACGCATGACCAGCGGGGCAGCAATGTTGTCGTGCACGCTCAGATGCGGATAAAGGGCGTAGCTCTGGAACACGAAGGCTAGGTCGCGGTCCTTCGGCGCCACCGCGTCCAGCCCCCTGCCGCCTGCACGCACATGGCCCTGGTCGGCACGCTCCAGCCCCGCGATGATCCGAAGAAGCGTTGATTTACCACACCCGGACGGCCCCAGCAGTGTCACAAACTCCCCCGCAGCAACCCTTAGACAGATGCCGCGCAGGACATCAATCGCGCCAAACCGCTTGCCGATGTCGTCGATGTGAAGGTCTAACGCTGCCATTCCGAGTTCCCTTTCGGTGGGCGTGACTTCTATCGGTGCTTTATTTCATTTTCGTGACAATATGGAGTTTAATTTCATTTGGCAACCGGTTTATCCATCGCCTTTCCGAGCGCCAGCATGAGGCTTTCGATCACAAAGATCTTGCCGATCGTCGATGTTAGGGTGCCGCCGATCGGGTGGTCTTGAAGGCCGGAGGCCTGCAGGGTGAAGTCAGCCGCTTTCTCGAGCGGGCTGCGGGCGCGGTTGGTGATGGCGACGGTCAGTGCCCCCGCAGAACGGGCGCCCTTGAGGAACTGGACGGTGTCAACCGTGAGGCCGGAGATCGAAAGGCCGATCGCAACGCATCCGGGACTAAGCCCGCTGGCGACTTCGTGAGCCATGTTGGAATTCCTGAACGCAAAGGCCGTTAGCCCGACACGCAAAAGCCGATAGGCAAGCAGTTCTGCCGTTATACCGGACATTCCGGCGCCGTAGAGGTCGATCCGTCTGCTTGCCGCAAGCGCGGCGGCGACCTTCGCGAGAGTTTCGGAATCGGCATTGTTGTGTGCGATGCTGAGGTTTTGCGCCATGGTGTCGTGCAAGGATTGCAGAGCGCTATCCGCAGTTCCAGCAGCAGTAGGAGGCAGTCCCGGGCGGCCAATCTCGGCCGCCAATGCCAGCTTGAAGTCGCGGAAGCCGGAAAAGCCTATCTGCCGGCAAAGCCGCAATATGCTCGCTTCACCACTGGCCGCGAATTCACCTAGCTCCGCGACCGATTGGTGCAGCACCTTTTCCGGGTTTTCCAGAATGTATTTGGCAATGCGAGCGAGCGCATTGGGCAATCGATCGATGTCGTCCTGCAGGCGAGCCAAGATGCTCTCGTGCGATGCCGCTTTCATTGCAGGTGAGTTGACGCTCATTTCCACAATCCTCACCCCTTATGAATGAAGGAAAGAGCAGCGAGATACCATAAATTATCGAACAATTTCTGGACAATCGACCGAGGGCGGCCCCAAGGTCGCGAGAACAATGCCTCGCTCGTGACCGTCCTGGCGTCGGTCCGCCAAGGTCAATAGTCCTCAATTCTCTCCGGGCCGGATCCACTTCTAAGCATCATTGCGGAAAAGCTGCGGCCTAATAGGTCGTATTTCAACCCCCTGTGATGGTGGCTATCCCATAGGTCATAATGCTCATTGGGGTCCTCTTTATGATCGAACAGCTCTCCTATTCCAACATCGTGATATACATTTAGTTTGTGACGTCCATCATAGTACATCGATGCGCGAGACCCTCGGCTGCCGCGGAACCTGAGGGAGTTGTGATACTCACTGACAACGTATGGCTTATGGCAATCCAGTGAAGTGTTCCCAAGCAGCATCTGGTCGAGTGACAGCCCCTGCATGGCCTTTGGGACCTCAAGCTCCGATAACGAGAGCAATGTGGGCGCAATATCGACCAGCTCGACAAGTGCATTCGACACGGATCCTTGGGCTGGGCTGCCAGGCACGGAAATCACAAGTGGGACATGCACCACACCCTCATAGAACCGGCAGCCTTTGTAGAGCAGGCCGTGGTCGCCCATCATATCACCATGATCGCTCATGAAGACGATGATCGTGCGATCCAGCTGGCCGGTTTCCGTCAAAGTGTCTAGTATCCGGCCGACCAGATCGTCCACCTGTGCCACCTCGGCGTGATAGGCCGCTCTCATCTCCCAAATATTGAACTTCGTTGGTGGCGCTTCATGCGTAGGTCCTGCCAATTCGTCGTTGTGCGCCTCACCCGCGTCTGTTGCTGCGTGCCAAGGATCCACCGCGAATTTCGCTTGCTGATCGACTCGTTCAAATTTCTTCTGGTGCTCGAGATCAATCGGCTTGAACGCAGGATCAGGCATATCATTTGGATTGAACCGGCTGAGGTAGTCTGGCGGGGGATTGAGGGGCGGATGAGGCGCGTCGATGTTAACGCCTAAATACCAACTACGATCAGAATGCATCTTGATGAAGCGCTCAGCCCGATCGCCTGCCCAACGCGCCTGCCGATATTCTGCGGCTGGTCCCGGACCATAGTGTTGGTCAAGATAGGGTTTGAAGTAGGCTTCGGGATTGATCCCTTTTGACCACATCCACGCATGATAGTCGTGGTTGCCTGACCACTCCGGAAATGGCTCAGGGCTCCAGTAGAACTCGGCAAATCCATCATCGGGGCGCTTTTCTATCATGCCACGTGTGGCAGACAGGTGCAGCTTTCCTATGTGCCCTGTATAGTATCCGGCGTTCGCCATCAGTTTTGGGAGCAAAACGAGATGCGAAGGAAATGTGCCGGCGCCGTTCTGATGCACTTGGTGTGCGATCGGATACAAGCCTGTCAGAAAGCTCGTTCGGCTCGGCGTGCAGATAGGGCTCTGACAATACGCACGGGCGAATGCCGTGCCCCTCGCCGCCAGGCGGTCAATATTGGGAGTCTGCGTGCCTTTGAACCCTAGGCACTGCAAGGTGTCCCAACGCTGCTGATCGCTGCAAATCCAGACTATACTAAAGTTCCTCAACTCTCATCCCACGCGCTATGAAGGTTCAGTTCGCGCGCGCACCGGCGCGCAAAACCGCGCCGGTGGCGACGTGTAACGGCTATTTCAGGTATCCAGCGCGCTTCACGATTTCGACCGCATCACCTTGAGCATCGTCCAACGCAGCCTCTGGGCTCTTGCTCCTGACAACCGCTTCTTGCAGGGCACGGCCAAGGCGATCGCCGATCTCCTTGAATTCTGGAATGCGAGGATAATACCACTCGGGCGCCCCGCGAAGCGTTTCTGCATACGTTGCCGCAAACGATCCATGGCCATAATCATAGTCATGTTTCGCACGGATTTCCGGATCGTCCCACAGCGATGTCCTGGTGATGGCGACAAAGGTGCTGTCGAGCGAAATCCGCTTCATGAGATCTTTACTCGTCGCCCATTGAAGGAAGGCCGCTGCAGCTGCCTTGTTTTCTGATGCAGCTGGAATGACATACGCCTGTCCCGCAAAGGGCGGGAACCTCCCACTTACGCCGCCAGGGGGCAAAGCAAACCCAAGCTTGCCGACGACCTTCGACAGCTTGGGATCGAGAATGCGACCTGCGGTGGGAGCGCCTTCGACAGTCATAGCAATGCGGCCCTGCTGCATCGCGATGACAACATCATCGAAGGTTGCTGAGATGCTCCCAGGCACAGTGAAATTGGTCATCACATCCGTGTACCATTTCAGCGCCTCCACCGCAGCGGGCGAATTTACCGTGGGCGTCAGATCCGCTGGTTCGTTCGCAAAATATTTACCGCCAAAACCATAAAGAACCTGGCCCCAAAACCATATATTCTCGCCAGTATCCGGTTGACCCCGTAGCGCCGTGCACTGAATGTCTGCCTTTCTCAGCAGATCACAATCATTACGGAACTCTTCCCACGTTTGCGGTGGCTGTTTGATTCCGGCTTTCTCGAACAAGTCGGCACGATAATACAGGAGCTGTGTCGCCGCGAAATGCGGAAATGCCAGCTGTTTGCCGTCCTTATTGTAGAGGCGCAGCACGGGAGCGATGAAATCCTGTACGTCCGCACTCTTCATGTCTATGTAATTATCGAGCGGCTCCAGGATATCGCCAGATGCGTATCGCCCGAACTCCTCGCTCCCTAAGTATACCACGTCGTAACTATCTGAACGCGTTAGGAGCTCGACCGACACTTTTTGAACGGTCGGCGCATAACCGAAGAGATCAAACTGCACTTCAGCGCCAGTCTTCTCTGTGAATTCGTGCGCGAATTTTTTGAGCTCCAAATCGTATGCCGAGTTTGTCGATAGGACCTTTATTTTCACGCCGTCATAGCGCTGCTGAGCCGACGCTCCGCCGCCGACGGCAACACCTAATGCAACAGCAAGAATTCCAAGACATCTCATTGCTTTTCTCCTTGAGCTAGCGTTTCACCCTTTCACGGAACCGGTCGTTGTTGGGCCGGCGACGTATTTTTTTACGAACGGCACGAACACCACGATCGGGACCAGCATAAGCACGCATGCGGCTGCCGCCTTGCCCCAATCGGTCCCCTCAAATGGGATGAAATTCAGTATTGCGACGGCGGCAGTTTTCGCGTCATCGCGTGTCAGTGTCAGCGCGAAAAGAAACTCATTCCACGAACCAATAAATATCAGTATTGCTGTTGCCATGATACCAGATTTGGCGATGGGTATCGAGATGAGCGTCATCGTCTGCAGCGTTGACGCGCCGTCTATCATCGCGGCTTCTTCAATTTCACGCGGCACTTGGTCAAAAAACGCCGACAAATACCATATCGCAAGCGGAACCGCGAACATTGTGTTGACGATGATCAGCGCAATCTTCGTGTCGACGAGGTGTACTTGGCGAAAAAAGAGAAAGTAGGGGATGATGTAGATCATCGCTGGCGCCGCCCGGAGTGCCAACACCAGCGTCAATAGCCTTCGCATCGCAGTTTTCCGCAAATGAGAGATGCCAAAGGCTGCCGGGATCGAAAGCGCCATGGTCAATATGATGGTGCTGCATGAGACCACAATTGAATTGATGAGCGCGGAAGAGAAGTCCTTGTCAGCAATTATCGCGGTATAGTGCTGAGCGGATGGCTCCCCCACGATCACGGGCGGCCATTGAAACATCTCGGTCGGCTGCTTGAGAGATGTCGATAGGGTCCACAATATCGGCGAGAACAGGAATAGCGCAAAGGCAGCGGAGACAAGGTATCCGTAGATGCGACGTCCGAGGTCCCGACGCATGGGCTCACCTCCCAACGCGAGGGGCCGAGATTTGGCGAGTGGATGATATTCGGAGATGTGACGTCCAAAGTATCGATGCATGGGCTTACCTCCCAACGCGAGTGGCCGAGATTTGGCGAATAGACCAAAAACACACGCCGACGATCGTTGTTGTGAATGCCACGAGAATTGCGGCGGAATAATCTAGATCGAGATATGTAAATGCGGTCAGAAAAGCGTAGAAGTTTAGGGGTTCAGTCGCCCCAGCCGGCCCGCCACCTGTCAACACGAAGATCACGGGGAAAATCCCAAGGACCTCTAAAGCTTGAAACACGGCGACGGCTCCCATCGCAGGTATGACAAGCGGTATGGAAATATGCCATTGCGCCTGGGCCCAACTTGCTCCGTCGAGGTTTGCCGCCTCATAAATCTCGTCTGGGATCGAGTCCAAAGACGAGAGAAGCAGCAAAGCAACGATGGGAACGCCAAACCAAATCGATACGATGATCACCGAGATCAGCGCTGACGTTTTGCTTCCAAGTAAGTCAGCTTCGAAATTGTGACCGAACAAGCTTGCGAGATAAGACAAGCCGCCGACACCAGGAATGAGGAACAGCTTCCACACAATTCCGCCTACCGCTGGCGGAACTACGGACGGAAGCAGGAAAGCTGCTCGCATCCACCGTGTGCCAACGAGCTTTTCCTTAAGCGCTATTGCCAACGCTAATCCACACAGTAATTGGAGGACGACGGGGACGACGACCAAAATGAACGTAACCAGCGCGGCGTTGATGAACCGACCGTCGGACAAGAACCGCGCGTAATTGTAAAGCCCGATAAAGCGCGTCTTTTCCGGGAAGGCTATGTTGAAGTCCCCGAACGAGAGGGCAACGACAGCTGCAATCGGGACGAGCGTCGCGAGACATAGGAACCCGATCGCGGGTGTAATGAGCGCCGAAGACACTTTAGGCCGGGAAGATGCCATCGTCCGTTAGTCCTGGAGTTATTTATTCTCGCCCTGAATGGGTCCCCAAGCTGCTGTCAGCAATGCTAAAGCGAGCTTCAGTAAGCAGAGGGCGTCACGATGCAGTGTTCCCCGTGGTGAGCTATTCGCGGCCGTCGACGTGATGAAGTGCCGAGACAATTCCACGGTGTATAGTTTTATTGTAGGGTTACCTTTCCAAGTTTCATACGCCTTTGGAAACAGAATGCTGCGTAGCATGGAAATCGGCAGGTGAAGCACGACGCATTCTTGCCCGTCAACGGCCTCGAGACAGCGGGATCACTGCCACTGGCTCGCCATTGCTGTCTTGATCAGGGCCAAGAAGGATGCCCGGAACGTGTCATCTCGTGACGCGCGTGCTCAGACCCGGGGCTCCGATTCATTCACGGTCACCTTTGTGTCATTTTGGCTATAACGAAATTGGGCATCAGTAAGTCCGGCCGCGTCGGACAGTTCTGCGGCTAGCAGCTGAGCGGGCAGGATGTCCACGATTGATCGTCCCACACGGTTCTGCAAAGATGGCACCTTCACAACTGCTAGGTTTTTGGCGTCCTGAGGCGACTCGCTTGCGGTTACCAGAAGAACTGCACAGCCGATTTCAGCCAATTCCTGCGCCAATCGCACTTCGCGGCCGTCACCAAATATCAAAATCCCGGTTGCCTGATCCATCGATTCCATCGGGCCGTGCAAGTAGTGCAGCGTGTCTGCGACGCCGGTGGGCACCCTCGCAGCCTCGCGAATGAGCAAACAAGCCTCGCCCGCCGTACCCAAAGCCGATATCGCGCCAACGCAATCGATCGCCCGCTGGTCATGAAACATTTCTCCAATGCGTGCCATCTTTTTCGCAGAGGTTTCCAAGACCTCGCTTGCTATCAGAGGAATGTCGTTCCAATTGAAGCTGTCTTCACCGCAGAGCGCATCTATCAGCAGCCCGCCTGCCAGCAGCGAGCCTGTGTAGCCGGTGCTCGACGGCAGTGAATCCGGACCGGACTCGAAGCGAAGTGCTGCCGAAGCGGTGCGTGACAGCGGGTCGTTGCCTCCGCTTGTAATCGCGAGGGATGGTAACGTGCTGTGGATGGTGAGTGCAGCGATTGGCTCGATGCTTCTTCCTCCGACAGAAAAGACTATGATCGCGTCGCCAGGGTCCCCCGGCTCCATGAGATCGACTGCGCGCCAAGTATTTGCTCGTCTGCCGCGGCGTTGCAGCTCACCGGCCACTACCCCCGCTGCCTCGTAACTCGCGCCTATTCCTGTAACGACGACAGTCCCCTTTTCAAATGGCGCGAGATCAAGGTCGCGAAGCTGCGTTCCGACCACTTCCAAGGTATGGCGAAACTGATTGGGTTGACGGGCGATCGTTGACCTGTAAATCATTGGATATCCATATGTTGAGAGACAATTGAGGTCTCTGGGCCATCCCCGGCACTGCAAAGTTGCCGCGCCAAGACGCAGGCGCCTAAGACCGGCGGCTTGTCGAGGAAGGTGACCGCCACTGTCGCCCCGAAACGATCGGAAATTTGATGGGAGAACGCATTGGCTAAAAGTGGCTGGGCGAGGATGACCCCTCCGCCTGCCACCACGTCTTTGTCGGACACGCCCGCCAACTTCAGGTGGTGAACTAATTGGGTCAGGGCCGCTGCGCCCTCGTCAATAACGCGCTTAGCCAACGACGAGCCTTCATTGGCTGCGTAGAAGATAACGGGTGCGTGTCGCCCCAGAGCCGAGGCACCGCCTTCCTTCGCGATAGCGGTGCCGATGTTCGTGGGGCTATTCAGTCCAAATGTCTCACAAAGCGCTTCGACAAGCGGCTCTGACCTTGCCCCTCCGAGGTCAATGTGCCGTCGCACTGCTCGACCAGCCTCACGTACTAAACCGGGAGCGCTCCCTTCGTCTCCGATTGCCCAGCCCCAACCGCCTGCGACATGCATCCTGCCTTTCTGGTCCCGAGCAACGGCGATTGAGCCAGTTCCCGCGACGACACCAATTCCGCTGGAAAGCCCCATGGCTAGGGGAAATAGCTCTGCATCGTTGACGACCCTCAACGGGCAGGCAAAATGATTGGAAAGTGGTTTTTGCAGGATGGCACACTCGGCCTCATCATCACATCCATGAGAGCCAATCGCGATGCCGTTGGGAGTGGCGCCATCCGCAAATCCGCTGATTAGCGCGATTAGTCCAGGAATATTGTGGTCATAGGCTCCACAACGCCATTCACTGGTCCTCACCACCAAGTCGCGGCCCATGCCCTGTTCCAGGCAGCTTCTCAAATGCGTTTTGGTGCCTCCGATGTCGACACCAATCGATATAGAACCCGTCTCGTCATCTCTGTTCGCATTCGTGCCCAGCGGCCGCGGTCCCAGTCTCTCGCTGAAGGAATATCACTTTTTTTTCGTCTGCGAAAGATGGTTTTTTTCATCATGCGCGACTCTCTCCCCGCGCGGCGATGATGGTCAAATGCCGTGCAAAAAGGCTGGCAGGCGGCTGGGGGCTCTAACGAAAACAATGTTCACGGCTTGGCAATCTGCTGAAAAATTCCTATTGCTTTCACTGCCCGTGTCAATCAAGCCTAGGGAGCTGGAGCTCGGCGACATCAAGGGAATCGTAAATGCAGGAAAAGATCTTGGCGCGCTTGCGTTCGTCTCAGCCCAGCCTCAGTCCGGCGCTCCTTCGCATCAGTGAGTACGTCCTTAACGATCCCGCGAAGGTCGTGAACCAAACTATCACGGAGGTTGCTGACGGATCCGGATCGAGCGAAGCGAGCGTCTTGAGGTTCTGTAGAGACATCAAATTTTCGAGCTTCCAGCGTTTCAAACTGGCATTGGGGATCGAACTCTCCACTCACCAGACAATCAGACACGCCAGCCCGTCTGGTGACGTCATCGACGACACGCTGTCGACGGCCATCACCGCGCTCAAGCAGACAACGGACCTGTTGAATCACGCCGCTCTCGAATTGGCGGCAAAACAGATCATACGAGCAAAAAGCATAGATCTGTACGGGTTCGGCGGCTCTGCGAATGTGGCCCGATACGCGCATTACTTGTTTGTTCGATTCGGACTGGTGTCGCGCGTGCTGGACGACCCACATCTCGCCGTCATGAGTGCAGTGAATCTCGGGCCGAAGCAAGTCGCACTGGCAATTTCGGAATCTGGCTCGAGCAAGGATACAATCAACTCACTTATGGCGGCCAAGGCGGCTGGCGCATTTACCATCGCAATCACCTGTCATATACGCAGTCCGATCGCTGCCAACGCGGACGCTGTACTGGGAGCATCCTCAACAGACACGCCCATCACGCGAGGAGCATTCTCCAGGGTCGCTGGACAATATTTGATCATCGACATCCTCGCCAACATGATCGCTAAAGATGGCAGCAAGTTCCAGGCGGCTATGCAGCGAACCGCAGAAGCCACCATAGATAAAAGCTTTTAGCCGAAACGTTCGCGCAGGTAGTCGTTCAGGAAGCGACCGTCCGGGTCGAAGCGAGCCCTTTGAGAAATAAAATCCCCGTATCTTGGGTACAAGGCTTCGATCTCGGACCGGCCCAGGCTGTGAAGTTTGCCCCAGTGCGGACGACCTTTTACCCAGGAAAAGATTGTCTCGCAATCGCGGATGAAATCCCAGTAGTCCTCTCCTGCTGCGCCGGACACCGATATCATTGCGGTCTTCCGCTCAAAGTATGGACTCAACCAAATATCGTCAGCCGCCACGGTTCTATACTCAACCGGGAATATCTGCGACGGATGCTTCGTCTGGATCAGCTTGCGTATTTCACGCAATACCGCCGGACCGTCCTCGTAGGGCACCGAGTATTCGCATTCGTTATGGTTCGGCATCGGAATTGAACCCGGAAATATCCGATAGCTGGGCCCTATTCTCTCGCCGGCCTGTGCTTCGACAGCTGCTGACGGCTGAGTTGTGACGTTCAGCGTTCTGATTTCGCAGACATCAGCTTTACTGCGCGTACGACCAATGCCAGACGTGTCGGGCAGGCTGTATAACGATGCCGAGTGTTCGGTCGGGCACCAGAACACGCGGAGGCTCCGGTTTTCCTGACATAGCTGATCCAAATGATTCATGCATTCTTCAAAATCCTCACGCCATATTTTGTCATGAAGATCAAAAGCAGGAACAAGCTTCATCGTGACGGAAAGCACCACGCCAAGCATTCCGAGACAAACTTTCGCAGCGTTGAGGACATCGATGTCTTGCGAAGCATCGAAATTGGCGATGGATCCATCGCCCATCGCTATCCGCATTCCAATTATCGGGCCCGCTAAGCATTGCAAACTATCGCCGCTGCCATGCGTACCCGTCGATACGGCCCCGCTCATCGTCTGCAGATCGATATCGCCCTGGTTGGGCAATGCCCAACCAGCAGAACGCAGTTCAAGGCCAACGTCACAAATCCGCGTTCCGCCGCGGAGGGTTACGCTGCCGTTGGTTGGGTCGATATTTTCGATCCCTGTTAGACGCTCCGCGGAGATTAGAACTCCGTCCGTGGGGACAATCGGCGTATAAGAGTGCCCCGTACCCACTACGCGGACGCGCAGATTGGTTGAAGCTGCTGTCTTGATCGTTCTGCAGACGTCATCGTCCGAACTTGGCATTTCGAAATGCTTCACCCGACAAACCTGATTGCTCACCCAGTTCCGCCAAATCATGCTAGGGCCGAGTGTCTGCGCTCTGGTCTCTGAAGAAGGCAATGGAGTTCTCCTTGCGTGTGTTTTCTCGCTGCTAGGTGCTGGGGCAGCCGCCTCGGCCCGCCAGAATAGGGTCGTCACGCTGTGCCCAGCGCCGACTCATTTTGGCAGGCATGACGGATATCATCATCGACCTAGATACAAAAGAAGATTATCTCCATTATAACTCGGTGCCCCGGCAGACCGACCATTGGCGCGGGGCAGCGGTGACCGCTGGTGGTCCACACTTGCTTCTCCCGTCGATGCGAACGGAAAATTATCGTTTCAGAGCCTTCACCCCACAAGAGCCGACGACTGGCACCGGCCGGTTGCGTCGGGCCTCACCACGTATTTCGTGCGAGGCTTTCGCCGAAGGACGCGTATGCTGTCTTGTGCACGTCAATCAGCCTGTTGGACAGTTCTGGCTCTTGGCCCGGCGGCCTTGCAGTGCAGGAGCGTTTGGCGAGTCCTGGCCCCAGCTCTTGACCTTGTCCTTGAGCGCGCCATGCCGAAGCCTGTAGCTCGGATAGGCCGTCATTCGCGCTTGCCAGACATGAGCGAGGCGCAGGCGATCGTCACGCTGATCCTAGATGCCGTGCGGAACCACGACCCCGTTCATTACCGCTCGCTTGAAACCACACGCTAACTCCCTGCGCTGAGTGTAGGTGATTATGGAATTCGCGGAGCGGCAATAGTCATCGTAGGATTACAACGTTGGCAACACTTTGCGACCTGGCAACACGGCTACCTCTTGTGATCGGGGGACTGCTCGACCGCGAGACCAACCTCAAGCGCGGTAGGTTCCGGGAAGAAACCATGACCGACATCCTCACGGGCGCGCTGGCCGCGTTCGCCGGTCCAGAGCTCGTCATCTCCTACCCGATCGAAAAGGACACCGGGGGTGATCTTGATCTGCGGTTCTGGAACGTGTCTGAGGGTCGCGACCTTTGGGTGCGGATCCAAGCCAAGCGCCTAAACGCCGCCGTGGTCCAAAACAAGAACCGCTCCTACAGCGAGCTGCTGCATAGGCCCTCGCCCAAGCATGACTATCAATTCCGCACCCTGCGGGACACGCCCCCGCCGTGGGTCCCACTTTACCTCTTCTACAATCATGCGAGTGTGACGATGGACCCTAACTTCAGGGGGCTGGTCCCCTCTGTCAGCGGGGCGAACCTAGCCTTTGCGAGCGACATCGCCGCCGAACTGGAGGCGAAGCTCGCTGGTGCCAGTGGGACGCCGAAAACGGGAGCGCTTAACAAGCGTCTTTCCCATCTGCGGCCTCATCTCTTTTGCCTCGAGGCACTACTTTGTCCTCGGAGCACGGTTCGGAGCGAGACGGTTCCGACACCTGATACGGTCTCTGCCTCCCTGAGAGAGCGATATGTTCGTAGCGCCCCTGCCAGGCCTCGCGAAAGGTACGGGGACGAAACCTTCCGCCGGCTATCTGAACCTCATGAGCTCATGACAGCTGATGGGATTGGTCGGACTTTGCAGGACGGTCCGGCGGTACGTAATCGACCGGCAGCTCGATTACCCGTTAGTTACGTTCATCTCCGGTCGCACCGGAGACTCCCGTACGCCTGTCATCAGCGACGTGCCCTCACAGCGAGGCTGAGCTGGGGCTCGCCATTAATAGGGATTGGCTGGCTAAATTGGGGGGCGGACTAAAGACATTTGGGCCCAGCGGCCCATTTCAGGCAAAGCTTGCGTAGTAACTTTGCGCCTCATTTTGGCTCTGGTCGACTTCCAAGCACTTGACAAACTACTGGTCAATTCGTCGATCCAGCGGAGCGGAGGTCGGAAGAGAACCGCGTCGCGTGGAGCCGGTCCATCTCTGTGTCGAACCGGTGCCACAGAAGAACGCCCTCCTCACCGAGCATTTCGCTGTCGCGTTGGAAGCGGTTCTCCTCGTGCACGGCGTCCAGCGGATCGCGCCAAGGGAAGATTGCCGTGGCTTCGAGCTTGGCCAGTGTCGTTTCCAGACGCGATCGGATCGCTACCCGCTCTGATTGCGATAGCGTGTTGCGTTCGGCGTCGTCTTGCGCGAACAAGTCTGCTTGAGCGAATCTCATGGTGGCAACTTATGCTCTCGCGCATGCGGCGGCAACGGTACAGCCTCAAGCGGGAGGGGAAAGTGGCAAACAGTTGGCGCGGAGATCGTCTGCCCGACATCGTCCGATCGATGGCTTCCCGGCCACGACACGAGGCGTTGCGGGGCCTGATCACGGAACTGCTGCGAGAAGGCTTCGGCGCCGCGTTCAGCGAGTTAGAGCACGAGCGCTACCTTGTCGACAACAGTGGGCGGATCGACGTGGCGTGGGGCGCCACCGTGATCGAGCTGAAGAGCGATCTACGGCGCGAAGAGCGTGATGTCGTCGCCCGTATGCCCGACTATCTGGCCGATGCAAGCCGCGGCAGCGCACCTGGCCGTACCACCGTCGGTCTTGCCACCGACGGCGCGACGCTGCTCGCTTACACGCTGGATCTCGGCAGGCTCACGAGCATCGGCCGCTATGACGTCGACGTCGACCACCCCGAACGGTTGCTGACCTGGCTCGAGCCGCTGCTCTCGCCCGTTCCCGAGGTGATGCCGACACCGATCGCTGTCGCGCTCGCGTTCGGTCGATACAGCCTTGCCTTCGGCCGCGCGCACGCGCAACTGCAGCGCCTGTGGTCCGAGGTCGGCGACCATCCCGAAGTGCGGTTGAAGCGGAACCTGTGGGATGGGTTGCTGCGCCAGGTATACGGCGATGACGTGGGCAGTGATGCGCTGTTCCTCCAACACACCTATCTGACTATCCTCGTGAAGGCGATCGCGGCGCGCGTCCTCGATCTGGAAATTGGCGATCCGGCGGAGATGCTGTCGGGCCGGTTGCTGGCGAATGAGGGTATTGTCGGCGCCGTCGAGGCTGACTTCTTCGACTGGCCCCTACTCGCAACGGGCGGCGATGACCTGGTGCGTTCGCTTGCCGCCGAAACGATTCGTTTTCGCCTGCGCGATGTCAAGGTCGACGTGCTCAAGAGCCTCTACGAGAGCCTGATCGACCCCGACGAGCGCCACGACCTCGGTGAATACTACACCCCCGACTGGTTGGCCGCGCGGGTGGTCACGGCGGCTATTCCTCGCCCGCTGGAACAGCGGGTGCTCGATCCGTCCTGTGGCTCTGGGACCTTTCTGTTCCATGCGCTTCGCCGCCTGATCGAAGCCGGTCGGCAGGCTGGGGTGCCACCAGCCGAGATCGTCGAGACTTGTGCCGATCGCGTGTTCGGGATCGACGTGCACCCTGTCGCGGTCGCGCTCGCGCGCGTCACGTGGCTGCTGGCACTCGGCGATTTGGTACAGGATCGGCCGCCCACGCTCAGCGTGCCGGTTTATATGGGCGACTCGATGCAGTGGAACCTGCGACCGCTGGGCGCATCGGCCGAAGTGCTGGTCGACGTGCCGCCCAACGATCCGCCCCTGCGCATCCCCGCCGGCTTGGCGAGCGATCAACATCTGTTCGAGCGTGCGCTCGACGAGCTCAACCGCGGGCTCGACACGCTCGCCGAGCCGGAGGCCATTCGCCATGCCATCGCTCTCGCCGGCGCGACCACCGAGGACGCGGCCATGCTCGGCCAAACCTTCGCGCAGCTCAAGGAACTCTATCTTGACGGCCGCAACCACATCTGGACTTTCATTCTGCGCAACTTGCTGCGCCCAGTGTGGCTGTCGCATCCCGATCACCGGGCTGACGTCCTGATCGGCAATCCGCCCTGGATCGTTTATCGCCACCTGAGCGCGGACATGAAGGACCGGCTGCGCGAGGCGCTGCGGAGCTACAATCTCTGGGTCGGTGGCAGTCTGGCCACACAACAGGATATGTGTGCGCTGTTTTGGGCGCGCGGCGCGGAACGCTACCTGCGCGACGGCGGCGTGCTGGCGCTCGTTCTGCCCTATGCCGCGCTCAACGCTCCCGTGTTCGCCGGAATGCGCGACGGGGGCATGGAGCGCGTGCGGGTAGCGATCATCGGCGGTTGGGGTCTGGAGCGGGTGTGGCCGATCTTCGGTGCGCAATCCGGCAGCAGCACGACGAGCACCTGTGTGCTGTTCGGTGAGCGTGACCGTGCCGGGCCGCCGCCGGCGGAATTCGATCGCTGGGTAGGTGTGCTTCCACGGCGTGATGCCAGCGAGGCCGAGGCGGCCGAGGTGCTCGCGCATATGCGCGCGGCTTGGCCAAGGCCGAGAACGCTACTTGCTGCATCTCCATATCGGACACGCTTCCGTAATGGTGCAAGCCTCTTTCCAAGGCGCTTTGTTCTCGTGGAGTATGCCGCAGCCGGACGCCTGCAAAGCCGCCGCGATGCGCCGCGCCTGCGCGGCCGTGTTGGTAGTCTCGACAAGCGGCCGTGGACCGGCGTCGAGCCTCCCGAGGGCCCGGTCGAACGCATATTCGTGCGTCGAATTGCGCTGGGAGAGTCCGTCGCACCTTATCGGCTCCTCGACCTCGTGACGGGCGTGGTTCCGATGGAGAGCGGTGCAATCCTCACGGCGGCAAGCGCTGACGCACGAGGCCATCGTGGCCTTGCGGCGTGGTTGCGCGATGCCGAAACGAAGTGGAACGAGCATAGCAACAAGGGGGTAGACGGCGCGCCTCGTATGACGCTGACGCGGTCGCTAAACCACCTTCAAAAACTGGTGGCGCAGGCGGCGAGATCGCCGATTCGAGTTCTCTACACGAAAGCTGGAACGCGATTGAGCGCGTGCTGGCTAGAGGACGACGATGTGATTATCGACCACAAGGCCTATTGGTCGGCCGCCAACTCACTCGAAGAAGCCGCGTACGTTGCTGCCGTCCTGAACACGAGTATTGTGCTTGATCGCGTAAAGGACCTTCAGCCAGTCGGACAGCGAGATCCGCGTGACTTCGACAATCTCGTCTGGACGCTGCCTATCCCTGAATTCGACGCTTCCGAGGCACTGCACGTGGACCTTGCCGCGGCGGCGCTGCACGCTGCCGGAATCGCCGCCCGCATCGAACTACCCGACAGCGCGCACTTCACCGCCAAGCGGCGGGCGATCCGGCAAACACTAGTCGACGACGGCGTAGCGGAAACGATCGAACGCCTTGTCGACGCGCTACTTCCACCTTGACACCCGCACTAGAGAAGGTCCGCTATCGGAACCAATCCGCCCGTCCCCTGCCGTCCGCTCCGGGGCCTTATGCTGCCCCTTAGCCTGACGAATTGCAGAGTGCCGTTAAACCAAGTCATATAATTCGTGTCCACTTGCTATGCATTCGAATGTTAATATATTGTGCGTATGAGAGGTCGTAATTTGTCATAACCCACGCACAGCTCGCACATTCCACCGCGATCTCAGGCTTTGTCGATAGCCTTCAGGAGCCGCGCACGCCTTATATCTCGCCGAAACGCCTGTCGCAGGCGCTTGGCGTGAAGGTGGCCAATCTGGCGCAATTGACCGGCGTCCATCGCAACACGCTGCGCAACCCCTCATCTGAGCGCCTGCAGGGCAGGATGCGCGAGATGGTGAAGGTGATCTCGGCCGCGACGGAGCTCACCGGCGACGTCGACAAGGCAATCTACTGGTATCGCAATGAGCCGATCGCCGACTATGGCCATCGCACGGCGGCCGATAGGGTGCTACAGGGCTGAGCATGCTCGTCGCGTTGGTTGAGGACGAGGGGCACGACCTCATTCCCCCGCTTGCCCGATCGGCCCTACAGCAATTTCGTGAGGTGCACGAGAAGGTCGGTGAGCTGGACCGACAGATTCACATCTGGCATCGTTCGCACGAGTTGAGCCGTCGCCTCGAAACGATCCCCGGCATCGGTCCGATCACCGCCAGCGCAATCGTTGCGACCGTGACAGATGCTTCCCTGTTCAAATCCGGCCGGCAACTCGCGGCTTGGCTTGGCCTGGTGCCGCGACAGAACTCATCCGGAGGAAAGGATCGGCTCGGGCGGATCAGCAAGCAAGGCGATCCCTACATCCGTCGCCTTCTTGTTGTGGGAGCCCATGCCGTGCTTCGCTTCTGTCGTAAGGGCAAAGCGGCACCCACTCGCTGGGCTGCCGAGCTTCTGGCGAAAAAGCCGTACAACGTCGTTGCGGTGGCCTTGGCAAACAAGATGGCCCGGATCGTCTGGGCGCTGATGACTACGGGCAAGCGCTTCGCGGATTCACCGGCGTAGTGACGTAGTCGCAGAGGATGCACAGAGGTTGGTGAGGTGCTGATGGTGTGATGACCGACGGTCGAACCGGGATCGGAAAAACCCGCTCAGTGGGTGCCGCTCAAAAAGCGCGTTGACCTGTCTGGGATCCGATCCGCGGACTTCAAGGCCAGCGGCATGAACAGGCCGCACTCAAAGGCCGAATACATGCCTGCACCCGACCAACCTGTCATCAATGTCAGAAAGCCCTTGCCACACGGAGGCTGTCCATACATGCACTGTCTTCTCGGATCCGAGACCGGAAAGGCCGCGCTCGGCGATCTCGATCTTGGCGCCGACTGCGTGCGGCACGCACGAATGTTTTTCGACCGTCCCGACTATGACCTCGCCTCAGCAGTCCCGGGCAGCTTCGCGATCGCGCCCGCTCCAAAGATGGTGGACGCGCTCACGCGCGACTATGCCAATACGGCGGCCATGATCTTCGGCACTCCGCCGAGTTTCGATGACATTCTGGAATCAGCACGGCAGATTGAGCAGGATATCAACACCCATTCCTAGTCGCCTGGCCACGTCGCCGGGGCATCATCAAGGCGGTGTCGAGCAAATGGTCTGCTACTTCAAACCCGAGGGCATCGAAAAACATCACGCTGGCCGAGAGGACATGCATCGGCAGTTCGCTGAACTGCGGGATCGCTTTCTTGGTCGTAAGTATCAAACCGAGCGTGGCCACGAGTTCGAAATCACCGAGAGGGACACGGTCTTCGACGCGACGCTGACTATCCAGGCAGCATTGGCAGCCGCACAGCAGGCTGCGGAGGACGAGGATTTATTAGGCGAAGGCACCGCCGACGTGCCCCCTGTAGAGTCGCCTGACTGGCTTCTAACCAGAGAAGAAGTAGCCATTCTCCAAGAGGCCGGCGTCGAACTGGAAGATGAGTACGCGCGCAACCTCGAGCGCTTAATGGAGGGTCCTGCACAGTCTCCGTTTCGTCTCCCAACGCACCAAAAAGGCAACTGCGCAGAGCAAGCCTTCTATCCATCAATCTCCCTTTTCAAAATCATCATATCTCTGACCAACACTGCGATGTTTTTCGCGGCGGAAGGAGCCAGGCACAGTCATTTCCATGCGCAACAGCATTTCTAAGTTTCTCAGCTCGCCGGAACACGTCGGCGGCCGATGTCGCGCTCCGGGGGAGCTCTATTCCTTTTCGAACAATATCAGATTTGTCGCAGAACTGAGTGAATAGGATCTCGTCCACAAATCCATCATCACTCTTCGCATCGGCGATCACTTGAGAAATCTTCTTTCTTCTTTCGGCGCTAAGCTTCTCCAGCCAGCGGCCCGGCGTTTCGAAGCGTCTCCCTATCGCATCCGCCATGGACATCTCGAATGCTGTCACGAGAGCAAAGAGCGCTGCTCGCACTGGCAATTTCTGCATGTCTGAAATGCTGACGAGACCTTCGATCTGGCGTCAGGAAACAACTAGGGTCAGGACCCATTAAATTGTTGAGTTGAAGGAGCGATGATGATTCAAGGTGGCTGGAGGTGGCCACCATGGGTGATTTGTTACTGCTGTCGCCGACGCAGATGCGGCGGATCGAGCCATTCTTTCCACGCTCGCACGGGGTACCTCGGGTCGATGACCGACGGGTGCTGAGCGGGATTCTGTTCGTGATCCGTAACGGGCTGCGCTGGCGGGATGTGCCGGCCGCCTATGGTCCGCACAAGACGATCTACAACCGGTTCATTCGCTGGAGCCGGCTGGGTGTGTTCAACCGCATTCTGGCCGAACTCTCGGCCCGGGGCGGCGGCACAGACAAGCTGATGATCGATGCCACCCATCTCAAGGCGCATCGCACGGCAGCCAGCCTGCTCAAAAAGGGGCTCTACCCCGATGTATCGGACGGACCAGAGGCGGGCTGCACACCAAGCTGC
>NZ_RZOI01000350.1:0-6151 GCF_004022645.1 Mesorhizobium sp. M4A.F.Ca.ET.020.02.1.1
CATCGGCTTCCAGTCGGTGACGGCGGCGCGCACCTGGACCAGCAGCTTCTTCAAATGCCCGGCCAGCGCGTCGGCCAGTTCGGCGGAAAGGCGCCCGATGTGGACATGCACGACGCTCAGCCGGTCGTGGCTGCCGTCGTCCTTGGCGTATCCGCCATCGCCGAGGATCTCCTCCACGCCGCCCTTGCCGTGCCTGACGGCGACGACGGGATGGGTGACCAGCAACGGCTCGCCGGCGGTCTCGGTGATCTCACCGAGGATGGAATCGAACAGGAACGGCATGTTGTCGTTGACGACGGTGATCACCGTCACCGGCCGGCCCTGGCGCGCCACGCTGGACTCGGTGTCGATGGCGACGATCGAGTCGCCCTTCTTGTGCCTGGCGATGGCGCGGCCGGCGAGGTCGGCGGCGCGCTCGAGGTCGGCGACCTCATAGGCAGCGACGTCTTCCGCCGGCGCGCGAGCCAGAAGGTAGTCGGCAAGCCGGCCTGGTCTCTCGCCGCCCTTCGCCGCGCCTCCCTTTGCTGGAACCGTCTTTTTCGGCTGGCTTGCGGTTTTGAGGCTGGCCATGATGCGAAGTCCCTCCCGTCACATGCTTTTGCGATTATGGTAGCAGATGACCGCCATTTGGCGACAAAGGTTTGACGGCTTGCAAAGATTCTTCGGGATTTTGATCGCAAATCGGCAGCGAATGAGAAGGACGAGCCCAATGAGCGCCAGGAAGACCGCCAAAACCACCGGCAAGATCACCGCGCTCGACCTCGCCCAGGCTGAACTCAGCGAGGCGACGAAAGCCTATTTCGTCAAATGCGAGGAAAAGCTCGGCCTGGTGCCCAATGTGCTGAAAGCCTATGCCTTCGACGAGAAGATGCTGCGCGCCTTCACCGACATGTACAACGATTTGATGCTGGGCGAGTCCGGCCTGTCGAAGCTGGAGCGCGAGATGATCGCCGTCGTCGTCTCCTCGATCAACCATTGCTACTATTGCCTGACCGCGCATGGCGCGGCGGTGCGCCAGCTTTCGGGCGATCCTTCCCTCGGCGAGATGATGGCGATGAATTTCCGCGCCGCCGACCTCTCACCCAAGCAGACCGCGATGCTCGAATTCGCCGTCAAGCTGACGGAGGAACCGGCGAAGATCATCGAGGCGGACCGCGCCGCCTTGCGCAAGGCCGGCTTTTCCGACCGCGACATCTGGGACATCGCCTCGACCGCCGCCTTCTTCAACATGTCGAACCGCGTGGCCGCGGCCGTCGACATGCGACCGAACGATGAATACCACGCCATGGCAAGATAGCCGGGCTGGTCACCTCAGTTATTGGCATCGCGCATTCGCATTGCTTCTTCGCTGTTTTGGTCCGATGATCAACGATTGCGGCATAGCCGCATGTCGCTAGCGGCACGGCCGCATGCCGGTTCGCTGCCGCCGATCAAGGGAGGAGAACATGGCGAAGTTTCTCTATGTCTATCACGGCTCCGGCAAGATGCCGACCGACGAAGCCGAGCGGAAGGCGGCGATGGATGCCTGGAACGGCTGGTACGGCAAGCTCGGCTCGGCCGTGGTCGACGGCGGCAATCCGGTCGGCATGTCGAAAACGGTGCTGCCCAGCGGCAAGGTCGAGAACAATGGCGGCAGCAATCCGACCGCCGGCTACACCGTCGTCGAAGCCAGGGATATCGACGATGCCGTCGCCAAAGCCAAGGATTGCCCGATCCTGATGAATCCCGCCTTCAGCGTCGAGATCGCGCCTATCATCGAGATGATGTAGCCGTTCAGGAACGGGCAGCGATGGCCGCGGCGGCCCCTGCCATGGTGGCGGCGCTGACGCGGTTGGCGATCTTCATCGCCCGCTTGCTCTTCAGAAGCTTGCGCGCCTGCGCGGCGGCGAGCACCCAGGCAAGATCGATGGCGACCAGGACCACCGCCATGGTCGCCGTCAGCTCCATCCAGCCGACGACGCTGACCGAGGCGAGATCGATGATAGTCGGCAGCAGCGCCAGGTAGAACATCATGATCTTGGGGTTGCCTAATGTCACCGCCATGCCGGCGAAGAACAGTTTTGCCGGCGAATCCTCGCGCGGCATCTCGCCTTCCTTTGCCTCGACGGGTGCGGTCCACATCTTCCACGCCAGATAGGCGAGATAGGCGACGCCCGCCCATTTCACGGCGACGAAGGCGAGATGAAAGGTCTGCGCCACCACGGCCAGCCCGAACACTGCCAGCGACAGCCAGATGCCCTCGCCGATCCACATGGCGAGCAGGAATGGGAACACGTCGCGAAAACCCTTCGCGATCACCCTTGCGACAAGGGCGGCGATCGACGGGCCGGGCGAACCGGCGGCCACGAAAAGCGCGGCAGCGAAGATCAGCAGCGAGGTGATATGCATGGCCAAAATCTCCGATCGAGGTTTGGCCGCCAATCTAGCCAGCAACGGCAGCATTGGCAAAGAACAAGCAATCGCTTCGGTCGGGCGGGGCGCCGATCTCGACAATTGCCGCCTTGCCGTTCCCGTCGGCCGCGGCTAGAAGAGCCGCCCCGACATTCATTTCGAGCTTCACTTTGCCTCAGTAACCGCCGGTCTCGTCAACTCTCCTGAAAACACAGGGCGCTGCAGTTGCGGCGTCCCGATCATTTCATGTGTTCCTCAGGCGGCGGTTCGAGACCGGTTTGGCATTGCTGAACCTGTCGCGCGCTGCGCGACGCCTGATTTCCTTAAAGCCGCAGCTCTCCAGCCACGCCGTGCCCGCCCGGGCAACTCGACATCGCCGACCTGGCGAACTTCCCGACGGGAAGGGCTTTCGGCATGTCCGGACTTTTGCGTATCCGCTGGGCGATCGCGCCCGAAATCGCGCCTCGACCTCTCATCAACTGCAATCGCTGCCGCGGCCTCAGGCCGTATCGATCGAGCGGCAAGTTCCGCGTCAACGCCAACGGCAAGCGCATCGACGCCTGGCTGATCTACCGCTGCGTCGACTGCGACAATTCCTGGAATTTCGCCATTTTCGAGCGCCGCAGCCGCCACGACATCGAGCCGGCGCTGCTTGCGGCACTCGAAAGCAACGACCCGGCGCTGGCCCGGCGTCATGCCTTCGATGCCGCCGTACTGAGGAGCCACGTCGGACGCATCGAGGAGTTCCCAGACGTCGCCATTGAAAGGTATGTGCTGGAACGCCGGCCGGAACATACGACCGTGCTGGACCTGCGGCTCACTCTGGAAATGCCTGTGCCCTTGCGGCTCGACCGGTTGCTGGCTGGCGAACTCGGCGTCTCGCGCTCGCGGCTTCAGGCCTGGGAGGAGCGGCGGCAGCTTTGCGTCGAGCTTGATGGCGCCAGGGCGCTGCGCAGGCCGCCGCGCGACGGCATGGCCATCCGTATCGATCTGAGCGACGAACCGGATCGCGACACCATCGTCGCCGCTGCCGGCGCGTGAAACGAAAAAGGGAGGGAGCAGTGCTCCCTCCCTCGATGATTGCTCAGGCGAAGACCTTACGCCGCGCCGACCGCCTTGGCCGACTTCTCGAAACGCTTACGTTCGTTCGGGTCGAGATAGAGCTTGCGCAGCCGGATCGTCTTCGGCGTTACCTCGACCAGCTCGTCGTCCTGGATCCAGGCCAGCGCGCGCTCCAGCGTCATGCGGATCGGCGGGGTCAGCTTCACCGCCTCGTCCTTGCCGGCGGCGCGGATGTTGGTGAGCTTCTTGCCTTTCAAAACATTGACCTCGAGGTCGTTGTCGCGGCTGTGGATGCCGATGATCATGCCCTGATAGACCCTGACGCCGGGATCGATGACCATCGGGCCGCGGTCTTCCAGGTTCCACATCGCATAGGCGACCGACTCGCCCTGCTCGTTGGAGATCAGCACGCCATTGGTGCGGCCGGGCAGTTCGCCCTTGTAGGGCTCATAGGCATGGAACAGCCGGTTCATCACGGCGGTGCCGCGCGTGTCGGTCAAGAGCTCCGACTGGTAGCCGATCAGGCCGCGTGTCGGGGCATGGAAGACCAGGCGCTGGCGGTTGCCGCCGGACGGGCGCAGCTCGACCATCTCGGCCTTGCGCTCCGACATCTTCTGCACGACGACGCCGGCATGCTCCTCGTCGACGTCGATGACGACCTCCTCGACCGGCTCCAGCAGCTCGCCGTTCTCGCCCTTCTGCATGACGACGCGCGGCCGCGACACGGCGATCTCGAAGCCTTCGCGGCGCATCGTCTCGATCAGCACCGCAAGCTGCAATTCGCCACGGCCGGAGACGAAGAAGGAATCCTTTTCCGGCGATTCCTCGATCTTCAGCGCGACATTGCCCTCGGCTTCGCGCAGCAGGCGGTCGCGGATGACGCGGCTGGTCACCTTGTCGCCCTCGGTGCCGGCGAGCGGGCTGTCATTGACGAGGAAGGACATGGTCACCGTCGGCGGATCGATCGGCTGCGCATGCAGCGGCTCGGTCACCGTCGGGTCGCAGAACGTGTCGGCGACGGTGCCCTTCGACAGGCCGGCGATGGCGACGATGTCGCCCGCCTGGGCTTCTTCGATCGGCTGGCGCTCGAGGCCGCGGAAGGCGAGAATCTTGGAGACACGGCCGGTCTCGATCTGGGTGCCGTCATGGTGCAGCACCTTGACCGCCTGATTGGCCTTCAGCGAGCCCGACTCGATGCGGCCGGTGATGATGCGGCCGAGGAAGGGATTGGCTTCCAGGATGGTGCCGATCATGCGGAACGGGCCGGGATGCACCGTCGGCGCCGGCACGTGCTTGACGACGAGATCGAACAGCGGCGCCAGGCCCTGATCCTTCGGGCCTTCGGGGTTTTCCGAGACCCAGCCGTCGCGGCCCGAACCGTACAGGATCGGGAAGTCGAGCTGCTCGTCGGTGGCGTCAAGCGCGGCGAAGAGATCGAACACCTCGTTGACCACCTCGACGTGGCGGGCGTCCGGGCGATCGATCTTGTTGATGACGACGATCGGCTTCAGGCCGACCTTGAGCGCCTTGCCGACGACGAACTTGGTCTGCGGCATCGGCCCTTCGGCGGCATCGACCAGCACGATCGCCGAATCCACCATAGACAGGATGCGCTCGACCTCGCCGCCGAAATCGGCGTGGCCGGGCGTGTCGACGATGTTGATGCGGGTGCCATGCCAGTCGACCGAAGTCGCCTTGGCCAGGATGGTGATGCCGCGTTCCTTTTCGAGGTCGTTGGAATCCATGGCGCGCTCGGCGACGCGCTGGTTGTCGCGGAAGGCGCCGGACTGTTTCAAGAGCTGGTCGACGAGGGTGGTTTTTCCATGGTCGACGTGCGCGATGATCGCGATATTGCGGAGGTTCATGTGTCTGGTCTCGGGAGCGTTGCGGGCAGCAGGCCCAGAGGCGCCGCCTTTTTCGGTTGCGCGGCTCATACAGGGTTTTTCGCATTTGCGAAAGGGGAGGCTCGTACCCAAATATGTGGTTACCAATTGTTAAGCGTCTTTGCGTCAAATGTATCAATTCACCAGGGCGGAACCTTTCGGGGTCCAGGCAGTTCGATTCCCATGACCGATCAACTCACCAGATTGCGTCCAACCGTGGCATGGGCAACGCTTGCCGTTCTGCTGGCGGTTGGCGGGGCGCAGTCCGCCGCGACGCTTAAGGGAAATCCGGCTTTGCCCGCCGATACGCAGACGGCCGAGCAGATGTTCGCCGACGCCCCCGATGGCGTCGACCCGGTGGTGACCGGCCCCGTCAGCGCCGCTTTCAAGCAGCGACAGAAGGATGCCGGCTGCGACAGCGCCGTTTGGCCGAAGATTCCCGCTGTCTGCTATCCGGACTGACGGCCAGCGGTCGCGGTCGTCCTCCTGGAGACTGTTTCGAAATTCGCTCCGGCGAGTCATATGGTGGTGGTTTCGAGAACCGGAGCGGAGCGGACAATTTGGGTCCGTGAGCACCGGAAGCGCAGAAAACGCCAGCAGATGGCCGCCGGAGTAGAATTTCCAACAGTCTCCTAAGCCGAGCGCACCGGATCGAGCGTCACCTTGTAGAGCTCATTGTCGTCGCGATCCATCAGCCGCACCGTCAGCTGCTCGGTGGCGCCTGAGATGTCGACCAGGCCGAAGAACTGCAGGCCGGCCGACGGCGGCAGGTTCTGGCCCTGCTCGGCGGTCGGCGCCTTGATGAACTTCAGCTC
>NZ_RZOI01000351.1:0-6147 GCF_004022645.1 Mesorhizobium sp. M4A.F.Ca.ET.020.02.1.1
AGGACAATTTCTGAGCCTCGTGCTAGCTTCCGGCCGATGACCAGTGCCGCCGAAATCATCGCCACGCTCGGCTTGCAGCCGCACCCGGAGGGTGGCTGGTATGCCGAGACCTTTCGCGATGGTGCCGGAGGCGCGCGCGGCCATTCGACCGCCATCTACTTCCTTCTGGAAGAGGGCCAACTGTCGGCCTGGCACCGGGTGAGGGACGCGGCCGAGGTCTGGCACTTCCATGCCGGCGCGCCGCTGGCGCTGTCGATGCATGAGGAAGGCGGCGGCGTGATCGAGCAGGTGCTGGGCATCGCCCTTGCCGCCGGCGAGCGGCCGCAGATCGTGGTGCCGGCCGGCTGGTGGCAGTCGGCGCGCAGCCTCGGCGAATGGTCGCTGGTCGGCTGCACCGTGGCGCCGGGCTTCGACTTCGCCGCCTTCGAGATGGCCGAGCCGGGCTGGCAGCCGAAACAGCCTTAGCCGAGTAGAAAACCCAAGCTGATCGCCGCCTGCGCGGCGTAGTAGAGCGCCCAGACCGCGTAACGCATCCAGGCGCGGTGCGGGGAGATGGCGGCGAGCAGGAATTTTTCGGCGGCGAGCAACCCATCCGACGCCATGAACAGGATGGCGCCGCCGATCACCAGCGTATTGCTGGTGGTGAGCGCCGAAATCCCCATGGCGAGGATCGCCGCGACATAGACGGCGATCGGCAGGCGCAAGGCGGGGCCGACACGGCGCCAGAGTGCCGCCAGCATGACGATCGCGAATGCCGCCATGGCGAGCGCGATCGCGCCGCGCCAGGATTCGGAGCCAAGCACATCCAGCCCGCCGCCGCTTTGCAGGAACAGCGGAACGTAGAGGATATGCGCCGTAAGAAAACTGGCCAGCCCGCCAAGGAAGGCCCTCTCGCCATCGCGTGACAGGAAGGCATCGCCGACGGCGCTGAGCGCGAGCGCGGCAGCCAACAGAAATGGGCCGCCCTGCATGAGGGCGAGCACCGCCAGCACGGCGACGGCAAGCGTCTTTGCCGCCGAGCGGGCGAGGCTCGGCGGCATGTTGAGCGTGAAAGCGTAGATCACCGCCGCCACCAGCGAGAACACCAGCGTCGCATTGGCGTTGGCGTCGATGCCGCCGGGAAACGGCATCATGCGTTTGCCTCACCCGTGGCCGCTTTGCGCAGCAACAGCGACTTCGCGGCAAGTGCCGCGCCGCCGGTGATGAGCACGCAGGCGGCGAGGATGCGCAGCGACGGCTCGGCGACGCCGGCAATGATCAGCACCAGCGTCGACAGCAACGGCGCGGCGTAGCTCGCCGCGCCCAGCACCTGGATGTTGCCGCGCTTGACGCCGATGTCCCAGGCGTAGAAGGCGGCCCCCACCGGCATCAGGCCAAGGCCGAACACGGCCAGCCACTGGCCGATGCCGACGGGAAGCACCGTCTGCTCGAGCAGGAAGTGGCAGGCCAGCGAAAGCGCCGACGTCGCGGCGCAAAACCAGGTGACGATCGAGGTCGGCACCGACGGGAAACGCCGCGACAACAGCGAATAGGACGACCACAGGAGGGCGCAGACGCCGGCCATCGCATAGCCGAAGGCATAGCGCGCGTCGAAGGCGAGCCCGCCGCCCTTGGTGACGATGAGTACCGTTCCCGCGAGGCCGAGCAGCGCGCCGACGACGTGGTTCCAGGCTAGCCGCTCGCCCGGCATCAGCGCCGAGCCCAGCACGATCAGCAGTGGCCACAGATAGGCGATCAGGCTCGCCTCCACCGCCGGCGCGTTGCGCAGCGCGGTGAAGTAGAAGAAATGGTAGCCGAATAGGCCGGCAATGCCGATCACCCAGACTTGCGGCGGGATCTTTTTGCTCCGGTCAGCGGCCGGCATCACCAGCCGCGCGGCGAGCCCGACGCACGTGCCGATGGCGAAGGTGATGGCCGACAGCAGGAATGGCGGCACCTGGCCGGACGCGTCGGTCAACAGCGCCAGCAGCGACCACATGGCGACCGCCGAGAAGCCGATCAGTGTTGCGCGCCCCATGCCTGTCTCCGGCGGCGCGCAAACGCGCCTAGTTTATGGCTTCGAACCGTCCGGCGCTGATGGTCAGCGGGCCGATCTGGGTCCCGACCGTTGCGCGGATCGGCGCATATACGCCGGTTTGGCCGAGCGGTGCAAACGTCACCATCATGCGGCTCCGGTCCTTGAGGAAATTCAGCGCCTTGCGGCCCTTGCGGTACCCCGCCACCGGCTCGAACCCCATCCGGCAGGTCACCGTGTCGCCCTTGTAGCCCCGCACCGAGATCGACCCTTTCGAGGCATAGGTCAGCGTCAGGTTGGCGCGCATCTCGCCGTCGTAGAACTTGACCGTGCGCCCGCAGACCTGATCGAGGCTGTCGGCGTGGATGACGGTCGCCGCCATCGGATCGAGAACCGACTTCAGGTCGCCCGCGCCAAGCGGCACCCAGCTCTTGGGATCGCGCTTCTTCGGCGCCGGTATGACCTCGGTCGAGGTTACCGCGCCATTGGCGAAGCGGATGTCGACCACCGAGGCCTTCTTGCCCGACGTGTAGTCGGCCCGGAACGCCGCAGGCCGCATCTGCTTGCCTGAAATCGTGCCTTTGGACGAAACCGTGCCCTTTGTGTCGTCGAACAGCTTGGCGAGGCCTGCCGCTGAGACGGTGCCGTTGATCGCGTAATTATCGCCGTCATAGCGGCTCGAGAACGTCGCCCTGGCCACCGAAAGGCCGAGGAACGACACCGTGTATTCACCCTTGAAGGATTGTGGCGCCGCGGCGGCGAAACTTGCCGTCGGCAGGGCCACGGCGAGCAATCCAGCGAACGCATATGGCAAACGAAGCACAGGGGGGCGAAGCATGGCAGTCCTCGATTTTCAGCCGGGAAACGGGCAATTCCAGGCTGGCATGTCCCTATGTCGCTGGCTTATAGGGAGAAATCCGGCCTTTATATGGAATATGGCCTGACGATGCCGGCTGGCCGGAGCTTGACGCGCCGGTGAAATGCCACTATGGAACGCCAACTTTTTCCATAAGGCCGCCTGACCGAGACCGCGCGCCGCCTGGCGCGGGTCGAATGGTTTGGCCGACCGAGAACTGAAGGTTAGTATCATGTCCCGCACCTGCGAGCTCACTGCCAAGGCAGTCCAGACCGGCAACAATGTGAGCCACGCCAACAACAAGACCAAGCGCCGCTTCCTGCCGAACCTGGTCAATGTGACGCTGATCTCCGAAGTGTTGAACCAGAATGTGCGCCTGCGCATTTCGGCCAACGCGCTGCGTTCGGTCGAGCACCGCGGCGGCCTTGACGCCTTCCTGGCCAAGGCCGACGCCAAGGAGCTGTCGCAGCGCGCCCGTCTGTTGAAGAAGCAGATCGCCAAGAAGCTCGCCGAGCAGCCGGCAGCCTGACGCCTTTCGGCGGATCACCGCCGCTAGCCGGACCGGGAGCACGAAGCGATTTCCGGTCCGATTTCATATTCGAAGCAAGACGATAGCGTCGTCCACGCCAGGGCGGCGCTCCCGCTGGTTCCATTACCCAGGATAAAAAAATGAATTCCTTCTCGCGTTACCTGCCCTTCGTGGCCGCCATGGCGCTCGTCGTCGTGGCCTCCAACATCCTTGTGCAGTTCCCGATGCAGGGTGAGATCAGCGGCCTGTCACTGGCTGACATCTTGACCTGGGGCGCCTTCACCTACCCCTTCTCTTTCCTGGTCACCGACCTCGCCAACCGCCGCTATGGCCCGACGGTGGCGCGCAGGATCGTCTTCGTCGGCTTCATGACGGCCGTGATCTGCTCGATCCTCGTCCCGCCCTTCCTGTTCCGACACGGCCTGATCGAGTTCGAGACCGCCGCCGACCGGCTGGTGCGCATCGCCGCTGCCTCGGGCGCCGCCTTCCTCACCGCGCAGCTGCTCGACGTCACCGTATTCAACCGGCTGCGCCGGCAGAGCTGGTGGCGCGCGCCGATCGTCGGCACGCTGGTCGGCTCCGTGTTCGACACCATCATCTTCTTCGGCGTCGCCTTCTCCGCCGCTTTCGCCTTCGCCGGCCCGAACGATGCCTTCGCACTGGAGGCGGCGCCGCTGCTGGGTGTGCTGCCGGCCGAGACCATGCGCTGGGTGTCCTGGGCGCTCGGCGACCTCTCGGTGAAGCTGATCATCGCCGTAGTGGCGCTGATCCCCTACCGGTTGCTCGCCGCCCGCTGGAGCCAGCCGGCGCTGGCCACCTAATGCATGATCCCGAAAAGTGGGAACCGGTCTTCGGACAAGATCATGCTCAAAGGTAGAGCATGATACCCTGGGTCCAACTCGACTCGGCAAAGACGCCTGATGGCGAACAAGAACTTCGTTTGAAGCAGCGCGGCTCCGAGTTCTCTATCATGCTCGGCAGCAATGAGCTGATGAACAGCCGCCTCAGCGGCTCCGAGCAGGCGCTTGCAAAACTCGCCTGCGAAAGGATCGCCGGTCACAAGCAGCCGAAAATCCTGATCGGCGGCCTTGGTATGGGCTTCACGCTGCGCGCCGCCCTTGCCGAGCTTGGCCCGGACGCAAGCATCACCGTCGCCGAACTGGTGCCGGCCGTCGTCGCCTGGGCGCGCGGCCCGATGGCCGGGATTTTCGACGGCTGTCTCGACGACCCCCGCGTCACCATCCTGGAAAGCGATGTCGGGCGCGTCATCGGCGCCGGGATGTCGGCCTGGGACGCCATCCTGCTCGATGTCGACAATGGCCCTGAAGGCATCGTCTACAAGGACAATGACGCCCTCTACCGCGCGGCCGGCCTCGGCCATGCACGTGCGGCGTTGAAGTCGGGCGGCGTGCTGGCGGTGTGGTCGCAAGGGCCGGACAGCGGCTTCACGCGGCGCCTGAAACAGGCGGGCTTCACCGTCGAGGAGGTCAAGGCGCGTGCCCATGGCAAGCGCGGCGCCCGCCACGTCATCTGGATTGCGGCCAAGCCCTAGGCCGGCCCCTCAATCCTGGTGCAGGATGAATTCCAGATAGAGGTTGCGCTGCAGGATCGAGTGGTTGTCGTCCGACATCAGCGACACCATCTGCGCGCCATCGTCGCGGGTCCAGACGTCGAGCCCTTCCATATTGTCGATCTGGTAGCCCATGTCGGCCTCCAGCAGCACCGGCCCGTCGGCGACGGCGCCCTTCTCGACGCTCTCGCCGTAGATGCGCCTCAGCCGCATCTTCACCCCGCCCGCCATCGAGAAGCTGCGCTCGAGCAGCAGAAGATCGCCATCGGGCAGGAAGGCGCCGTCGGTGATGTCGAAATCGCCATTGCGCTTGACGGTGAAGACGCCCTTGTTCGGGCCCTCGATGATCGCCGCGAAGATGTTGCCGGCCTTGTCCAGGCTCTTTTCCGACACCACGACCAGCCCGCCTTCGTGCTGGCCGTAGGGATTGGCATGGGTGACGGTCTCGAAGCCGCGGTTCTGGCGCAGCTCCCGGGCCGGCACGAGATAGTCGAGCTCCTTGAACGGCGCCTTCATCTTGTCGGGATCGATCCTGAACTGGGCGACGCGCTGGTTTCGCTCGAAACCGACCGTGGCGATGCCGTCCTTGACCGCGAGGCCCTCGGCGTCGACCTCCCATTTCTTTTCGATCGGCCGTCCCGACCGGTCGACCATCTGCTGCATGCGGAAATTCTGGATGCCCGACGGCCGCTTGTCGGCATCGTGTGCGACCGTGCCGAAAAACCAGAAGCCGGTGTCGGCGACGCCGATGAAGTCGCCGCCGGGCTTGAGGAAGCGGAAGGCCGAGAGCGCGCCGAAATCGCGCGACGGCGAGGTCATCTCCAGACCGCCGACGAATTCCAGCGGCCCGAACTGCTTGTCGTCATGGCCAATGCGGAACTGGCCTATCGGCCGCGCCGAGATCTCGACCGGCTCGATGGAAGCCAGACCGGCGGCGACGGCCGGCGACAGCATGCCGGCCAGCGCGCAGGCAGCCAGAACCGTTCGCCGCAAGCCCCGCACCATGAGCTTCATCCGGCGCGCCGCAAGCCGCCGCGCCGCATCTCGCGCGCGCTTTCCTCGCCGAACAGCGAGGCGAGCTGCTCGGTCATGGCGCCGGCCAGTTCCTCGGCATCGACGATGGTGACGGCACGGCGATAGTAGCGGGTGACGTCATGGCCGATGCCGATGGCCAATAG
>NZ_RZOI01000352.1:0-6146 GCF_004022645.1 Mesorhizobium sp. M4A.F.Ca.ET.020.02.1.1
TTCCGGCGCCCTCGACGACGGCCCCGGCCGCTTCGTCGCCTACCCCTGCCTCACCGGCCCAGAGCGCCGCTGCTATCGCCAGGACAAGGTTGCAGGTGGCGCCGATCGTTGGCGCCTCGGTGGAGGCCGCGGCGCCGCTGACGGCCGAGCTTCAGACGCGTGCCAGGCAGCGCGGCATCACGCTTGCCGGCAGCACCGACCAGACCGCCACGCATGTGCTGAAGGGCTATTTCTCGGCAATTTCGGAAGGCAGCGACACCACGGTCATCTATGTCTGGGACATTTACGACCCCTCGGGCAACCGGCTGCACCGCATCAACGGCCAGCAGAAGGCGCCCTCGGTCAAGGGCGGCGATGGCTGGACGGCCGTCGCGCCAGCGACCATGCAGGGCATCGCCGACCAGACGGTCGACCAGTTCGCCGCGTGGCTCGGTGGACAGGCCGGCTAGGCTGTTGCCGGCTTTCATCGCCTGCGACGTTTTTGATCTTAGCCGACGGATTCCCGATGACGAGGCTTGCAATACCGGCGCGGGCCGCTAAAAGCCCGCATAAAAGGCTCATGAGAGTCTGTTCGGTCTCTCCATCCTTCACCAGGAACGGTGCATGAAGCTTTTCGCGGGCAATTCCAACAGGGTGCTGGCCGAAGCGGTCGCTCGCTATCTCAACATCCCGCTGGGGAAGGCCAGCGTCCGGCGCTTCGCCGATCAGGAGATCTTCGTCGAGATCCAGGAGAACGTGCGCGGCGAGGATGTCTTCATCCTGCAGTCCACCTCGTTCCCGACCAACGATCACCTGATGGAACTGCTCATCATGATCGACGCCTTCATGCGTTCCTCGGCCCGGCGCATCACGGCGGTCATCCCTTATTTCGGCTATGCAAGACAGGATCGCCGCGCTTCCGGCCGCACGCCGATCTCGGCCAAGCTTGTCGCCAACATGATCACCCGCGCCGGCGTCGACCGCGTGCTGACGCTGGATCTCCATGCCGGCCAGATCCAGGGCTTTTTCGATATCCCGACCGACAATCTGTTCTCGGTCCCGGTGATGGCCCGCGACGTGAAGGCGAAATACAAGCAGCTCGCCAATGTCGTCGTCGTCTCCCCCGACATTGGCGGCGTGGTGCGGGCGCGTGCGCTCGCCAAGCGCTTCGATGCGCAGCTCGCCATCGTCGACAAGCGCCGTGAACGCCCGGGCGAATCGGAAGTCATGAACATCATCGGTGCGGTCGCCGGCAAGGATTGCCTGTTGATCGACGACATCGTCGATTCCGGCGGCACGTTGTGCAACGCCGCCGATGCACTGCTCGCCAACGGCGCCACCAGCGTCACCGCCTACATCACTCACGGCGTGCTTTCGGGCGGAGCGGTTGCCCGCATCAGCAGCTCGAAGCTGCAGGAACTGGTGATCACCGATTCCATCCAGCCGACGCAAGCCGTGCTCGACGCGCCCAACATCCGCGTCATCTCGATCGCCGACCTGATGGGCGAGGCGATCTCGCGCACCGCGACCGAGGAATCGGTGTCGAGCCTGTTCGACTAGACCATTGCGTTTTCCGGTCTGGCCGGGCCGCTCAGCCGCCGCACTCCCTCCCCGGCATCGCGCGCGCCGCGCATATAGCCGCGTGGCGAGGCGCCCAGCATGCGCTTGAACATGGTGATGAAGGCCGGCACGCTGTCATAGCCGAGGTCGAGCGCTACCCTGGTGATCGGCTCGCCGTCGGCAAGCCTGGGCAGCGCCGCGAACAGGCACGCCTGCTGGCGCCATGTCGACAGCGACAGCCCGGTCTGGCGATGGAAGGCGCGGGTGAAGGTACGGCGGCTCATGCCGGCGGCGTTGGCCCATTCGTCGATCGTCGCATGCGGCGAGGGTTCGGCGACGAAGCGCCGGCAAAGCGCCGCCAGTTTCGGATCCGACGGGAACGGCAGGCCGAGCGGCCGTTCCGGCAGGTTCGGGATCTCATGCAGCAACAGGCCCATGATCAGCCCGCCGCGCCCTTCCAGTTCACCCCCTTGCGGCAGCTTTTCCGATTCCACGATCAGGCTGTGCATCAGCTCGGTGATGCCGACGACGCGCAGTCCCTCCGGCAGGCCGGCAATCGCGTTCGGCATCACATAGACCGAACGCATCGAGACATCGCCCAGCATCTCGACGGAATGCTCGATCCCGGCGGGGATCCACATCGCGTGGTCGGGCGGCACCATCCAGCGCCCGTGTTTCGTCGTCACCAGCACGACGCCGACCAGCGCATGCAGCAACTGGCTGCGGCTGTGGCGATGCAGTGGCACGTGATAGCCGTCGGGATATTCGGTCGGCAGCGCCACCGCTGGGCCGACAGCCTCCTCCAGCCACTGCCAGCGGCTCTGGTGCAGCCGGCCGAGTTCGGCGGCATCGCCCTTGAAGACTTCCCTGCCATGCGGCATTGGCAATGGCCCACTTGCGAAACTATTGGACCAAACCACGAAAGAAGTCGCTTTGCAACCATCCTATAAGGCTGCCTGCGGATCGCCGCCAGGAAGACCACGGAGCATGCCTTGACCGACACCACAGCCACCGCCGTCGCCACTCCGGCGCCGGCCAGCCACACTTCGGCGCAAGCGACGGCCTTCACCGTCATTCTTGCGGTGAGCTTCTGCCATTGCGTCAACGACATCATGCAGTCGCTGCTGTCGGCCATCTATCCGCTTTTGAAAGACAATTACGGCCTCGACTTCTGGCAGATCGGGCTTTTGACCTTCACCTTCCAAGTGACGGCGTCGCTGCTCCAGCCGCTGATCGGCGCTATCACCGACAAGCGGCCGATGCCCTATTCGCTGCCTTGGGGCATGGCCTCCTCGCTGATCGGACTGGTCGTGCTCGCACATGCCGGCCACTACTGGCTGCTGCTGATCGGCGCCTCGCTGATCGGCATCGGCTCGGCCATCTTCCATCCGGAATCCTCGCGCATCGCCCGCTTCGCGTCGGGCGGCCGCTTCGGCCTCGCCCAGTCGCTGTTCCAGGTCGGCGGCAATTTCGGCCAGGCGATGGGGCCGCTGCTCGCTGCCTTCATCGTCGTGCCCTTCGGCCAGACCAGCATCTCCTGGTTCGCCGTCGGCTCGCTGATCGGCATCATCGTTCTCTGGCAGGTCGGCGGCTGGTACAGCCGGCTGCGCGCTTCGCTCGCCAGCCGCAAGCAGGCAAGCCTCGTCTCGCCCTTCCCGCGCCGCAAGGTCATGTGGGCGCTGGCCGTGCTGACCTTGCTGGTGCTGACCAAGAACGCATACATCGCCTCGATCTCCAGCTACTACACCTTCTACGCCATCCATAAGTTCGGCGTTTCGGTGCAGATTTCGCAGGTCATGCTGTTCCTGTTCCTCGGCGCCTCGGCGCTGGGCATCCTGCTCGGCGGCCCGTTCGGTGACCGTTATGGCCAGAAGGCGATGATCTGGTTCTCGATCGTCGGCGTGCTGCCCTTCACGCTGGCGCTGCCCTACGCCAACCTCGAATGGACGATGGTGCTGACGGTGCTGATCGGTCTGATCCTGTCGTCGGCCTTCTCCAACATCGTCGTCTTCGCGCAGGAACTGGTGCCTGGAAGGGTCGGCATGATCGCCGGCATCTTCTTCGGCTTCGCCTTCGGCATGGGCGGCATCGCCGCCGCCGTGCTCGGCGTCCTGGCCGACATGAAGGGTATCGACTTCGTCTACCAGGTCTGCTCGTATTTGCCGCTGCTCGGCCTGCTGACGGTGTTCTTGCCGAACATGAAGGAAGCGCGGAAGGCGGAAGCGGCGACCCGCTAAGGAACCGCCGATCTTCGGGACTCGACGTGAGCTCGTGGCAGTTGCCACGCGCTCATGGATTCTCTCTCCACACGCCAGGCGAAAGCCTGTTAGTGTTTGAAACGTGTGCGCGACATCACGAGACGTAGCGCGAACGCCTTCAACTTGAACTAAGGTGCCGGGCTCAGCGCCCGATCGGTGCGCTGCGCTACGAGCGAGATGAGGCAATCTGTAGTGTCCAGACTTAAAGACAAGGTCGCGCTGATTACCGGCGGCACCAGCGGCATCGGTCTGGCGACGGCGCGGCGCTTCATTGAGGAAGGCGCTCGTGTCGCCATCACTGGCACCAACACGAGCCGTCTCGAGGAGGCCCGCAAGATTCTTGGCGGCGATACGTTTGTCATCGCCGCCGACGCCGGCGATGTTACGACGCAAAACGATATCGCGCGACAGATCGGAGAAACCTTCGGCAGGCTCGACGCCGTCTTCCTCAACGCCGGCATCGCCGATCTACGCCCGCTCGATGACTGGACCGAGGCGGCGTTCGACAGGAGCATCGATATCGACCTCAAAGGCCCGTATTTCCTGATCAAGGCGCTGGTGCCGCTGCTTTCGAACCCGTCCTCGATCATCCTCAGCGGCTCGGTCAACGCACATATGGGAATGGCCGGGACACACGTCTATTCGCTCGCCAAGGCCGGCATGATCTCGCTCGCCAGAACGCTCTCCGGCGAACTCATAGGGCGCGGCATCCGCGCCAATGTGATCAGCCCGGGTCCGATCGACACGCCGCTCAACGACAAGCTCGGGCTGGATCCCGAAGCGGCGAAGGCGCGCGCCAAGGCGGTGGTCGGCCTGGTGCCTGCCGGTCGTTTCGGGACCGCCGAGGAAATTGCCAACGCAGTGGTTTTTCTCGCTTCGGACGAATGCCCGTTCATCGTCGGTGCGGAAATTCTGATCGACGGCGGCTTGAGCATCGCCTGATATCGGCACGGCCTGACGCAAGAACACCCGCCAGATGGCGGGTGTCTTGTGTTCCGAAAGGCCTTACGCCTTGAAGAAGGCCAGAAGGTCGGCGTTGATGATGTCGGCATGGGTCGTGGCCATGCCATGCGGAAGGCCCTTGTAGACCTTGAGCTCGCCCTTCTTGAGCAGCTTGATGGCCAGCAGCGCGGAGTCCGCGATCGGCACGATCTGGTCGTCGTCGCCATGCATCACCAGCACCGGCACGTCGATTGCCCTAAGGTCCTCGGTGAAGTCGGTTTCCGAGAATGCCTTGATGCAGTCGTAGTGCGCCTTGGTGCCGCCCATCATGCCCTGGCGCCACCAATTGTCGATGACGCCTTGCGAGACTTCGGCGCCGGGACGGTTGAAGCCGTAGAACGGGCCGGCCGGAACATCGCGGAAGAACTGGGCGCGGTTGGCGGCCTGGGCGGAGCGGAAGCCGTCGAACACCTCGATCGGCAGGCCGCCGGGATTGGCCGCGGTCTTGAGCATGATCGGCGGCACGGCGCCGATCAGCACCGCCTTGGCGACGCGGCCGCCAGCACCGTATTTGGCAACGTAGCGGGCCACCTCGCCGCCGCCGGTGGAATGGCCGACATGGATGGCGTTCTTGAGGTCGAGATGCGCAGCGAGTTCGGCGACATCGGCGGCGTAAGTGTCCATCTCGTTGCCGGTATCCGTCTGGGTGGAACGGCCATGGCCGCGCCGGTCATGAGCGATGACGCGATAGCCCTTCGAAAGGAAGAACAGCATCTGGGCGTCCCAGTCGTCGCTGCTCAACGGCCAGCCGTGATGGAAGACGATAGGCTGGCCGGCTCCCCAATCCTTGTAGAAAATCTCGGTTCCGTCCTTGGTGGCGATCGTGCTGCTGCCGGGCTTGGTCATCTCAATCTCCATTGATTATTTTCGCGATAATCAATATCGCGACAACAATGTGGTTAGCGCAGATCGAACCCCTTGTCCATAAGAAATATGTATCGCGATATCATTTTTCGTGGTAAACATTGAGAAATGCTCAGTCGGCAAAAGGAATTCGCCGTGCCTCTCCCGTTGGACAATCAGCTCTGTTTCGCCCTCTACGCCACGAGCATGGCGATCAACCGCACCTACAAGCCCATGCTCGACGAGATGGGGATTACCTACCCGCAATATCTCGTGCTCAACGCCCTGGGAGAGGCAGATGGCATGTCGGTCGGCGCGATCGCGCGCAGGCTGGCGCTGGAATCGAGCACCGTGACGCCTCTGGTCAAGCGCATGGAGCAGGCCGGTCTTGTGAGCCGCCAGCGCAGCCATGCCGACGAACGCCAGGTGCAGGTCGATCTCACCGTGGCCGGCCGGGCGCTGCTCCCTCAATGCACCTGTCTGGGTGAACCGCTCCTCGAGCGC
>NZ_RZOI01000353.1:0-6138 GCF_004022645.1 Mesorhizobium sp. M4A.F.Ca.ET.020.02.1.1
GATTACAGGCGCGCCGAAAGCACCTTGAACATGCCGTCGCGGGCGACTTCGACATGGCTCGAAAAGGCCGCCGCCAGCACCGCTTCGTAAGGCAACTGGCGGTTCGCCACCATGAACAGCCGCCCTCCAGGCTTCAGCGCCTTGCCCGCCGCCCGGATGATGCCGGCGCCGACCTCGGGCTCGGCCGCCCGGCCGCGGTGGAATGGCGGGTTCATGAGGATGGCGTCATAGCGCCGCTCGACCGGCTCGCCGAGCAGATCGGCCCAGAAGAAACGCGGCGCTGCGGACGTGTTGTTCACATTGGCCTTCGCCGCTTCCAGCGCCTCGAAGTCCGCCTCGAAGAGATCGAGCGCGGTGAGGCCCGGGAACCGGGGCGCGACCTCGGCGGCCACATAACCCCAGCCGGCGCAGAAGTCGGCAACGATGCCCTTGAGGTCGCCCGGCAGGCTTTCCACCAACAGTTTCGAGCCGGTGTCGACGCGATCGAAGGAGAACATGCCCGGCGCGGTGTGGAAGCGGCCCTCGACCAGAACGGCCGGATTGGCCGCGCGCAGCACCGCCGCCGCTCCTGCGTCGACGGGCCGGCGGAACCAGAAGGCAACGCCGTGATGCTTGGGCAGGTGGCCGTCGAGCGGCACGAGCTCATCGATGCGTTTGCGCAGGGACGCGATGCCGTCCTCCTTGCCACCCGCGACCACGATCAATCCGCCCGCTGCCACGCGCTCGATCGCCTCGGCGACACGCAGCTCGTTCTGGCCGCGATGGCGCCCGGCGAGCATGAGTGCGGTGTCGAAGCTCGCGCCTTCCGCTCGCGGCAGGACATCGAAGCCTGCCGCCTGCAGCGCACGGAAATGCGACCGGAAGCCCTGCACGAGATGGAGCGCGGCAGCAAACCCTTCGGGCAAGCGGAAACCGGGCTCGGCGCCAAGAAAAAGCGCGCGTTCGCCCATCCCGGGCAAGGGCAGGGCCTCGGCCTCATAGGGATGGAACAGCGTCTTCAGCGGCTCTACTGACATTTCCTTGCCCCGTGGGAAACAAGCCCCCTAAACGAAAACGGGCGCGACATCGCCGCGCCCGTCTCAACTATCCGGTCAGACCGATCAGGCCGCGTCTTCCTCGCCGCCTTCGGCCTTCTTCTCGCGCACGATTTCCTTGCCGGTAGCCTGGTCGACGACCTTCATCGACAGGCGGACCTTACCGCGCTCGTCGAAGCCCATCAGCTTGACCCATACCTTGTCGCCTTCCTTGACGACGTCGGAGGTCTTGGCGACGCGCTCGTTGGCCAGCTGCGAAATGTGGACGAGGCCGTCGCGCGGACCGAAGAAGTTGACGAAAGCGCCGAAGTCGGCGGTCTTGACGACCGTGCCTTCGTAGATCTCGCCGACTTCCGGTTCGGCAACGATGGTGTGAATCCACTTCCTGGCCGCCTCGATCTCCTTGGCGTTGGATGAAGCGATCTTGACCGTGCCGTCGTCCTCGATGTTGATCTTTGCGCCGGTCTTCTCGACGATCTCGCGGATGACCTTGCCGCCGGAGCCGATGACATCGCGGATCTTGTCGGTCGGGATGTGCATGACCTCGATGCGCGGCGCAAATTCACCGAGCTCGGCGCGGGCACCGGACAGCGCGTGGGCCATCTCGCCGAGGATGTGCAGGCGGCCGTCCTTGGCCTGGCCGAGCGCGATCTGCATGATCTCCTCGGTGATGCCGTCGATCTTGATGTCCATCTGCAGCGAGGTGACGCCGCTGGCGGTACCGGCAACCTTGAAGTCCATGTCGCCGAGGTGGTCCTCGTCGCCGAGGATGTCGGAGAGCACCGCGAAGCGCTCGCCTTCCTTGATCAGGCCCATGGCGATGCCGGCAACCGGCTTGGCGATCGGCACGCCGGCATCCATCAGCGCCAGCGAGGTGCCGCAGACGGTGGCCATCGAGGACGAGCCGTTGGACTCGGTGATCTCCGAGACGACGCGCAGCGTGTAGGGGAACTGGTCGGCGGAGGGCAGCATCGGCCGGATGGCGCGCCAGGCGAGCTTGCCGTGACCGATCTCGCGCCGGCCCGGCGAACCCATGCGGCCGGTCTCACCGACCGAATAGGGCGGGAAGTTGTAGTGAAGGAGGAACTTCTCCTTGTACATGCCGGTCAGCGAGTCGACATACTGCTCGTCCTCGCCGGTGCCGAGCGTGGCGACGACCAGCGCCTGGGTCTCGCCACGGGTGAACAGCGCCGAACCGTGGGTGCGCGGCAGGACGCCGACTTCGGAGACGATCTTGCGCACTGTCTTGAGGTCGCGGCCGTCGATGCGCGAGCCGGTGTCGAGGATGTTCCAGCGCACGACCTTGGCCTGGAGTTCCTTGAACACGGTGCCGATCTGCTCGGACGTGTACCTGGCTTCCTCACCTTCGGCCGGGGCGAACGCCGCCTTGACCTTGGCCTTGACAGCGTCGACGGCGGCGTAGCGGGCCTGCTTGTCGGTGATCTTGTAGGCATCGCGAAGTTCATCGCCGACGATCTTCAGCATCTCGCCTTCGAGCTCGGAATAGTCCGGCGCGGTGAAGTCGCGCGGATCCTTGGCGGCAACCTCGGCCAGCTTGATGATGGCGTCGATCACCGGCTGGAAGCCCTTGTGGCCGAACATCACGGCGCCGAGCATCAGCTCCTCGCTGAGCTCCTTGGCTTCCGATTCGACCATCAGCACGGCTTCCGACGTGCCGGCGACGACGAGATCGAGCTTGGATTCCTCCATCTCGTCAATATGCGGGTTGAGCACATATTCGCCGTTGATGTAGCCGACGCGGGCGCCGCCGATCGGGCCCATGAAGGGGACGCCCGACAGCGTCAGCGCTGCCGAGGTGGCAACGATCGACAGGATGTCCGGATCGTTCTCGAGGTCGTGCTGGACGACGGTGACGACGATCTGGGTGTCGTTCTTGTAGCCGTCGGCGAAGAGCGGGCGGATGGGGCGGTCGATCAGGCGGGAAACCAGCGTTTCCTTCTCGCTAGGACGGCCCTCGCGCTTGAAGTAGCCGCCCGGGATCTTGCCGGCGGCATAGGTCTTTTCCTGGTAGTTGACGGTCAGCGGGAAGAAATCGAGGCCGGGCTTCGGTTCCTTCATAGAAACGACGGTGGCGAGGACGACGGTCTCGCCGTAGGTGGCGAGCACGGCGCCGTCAGCCTGGCGGGCGATCTTGCCGGTTTCCAGAACGAGCGGACGGCCGCCCCACTCGATTTCCACTTTGTGGTAGTTGAACATATCTTGTCCTTCATATGCGGAAAGGGTCGCGCTGCTTGATCATGCGCGGATGCCCTTTCCCCTGGCTTCTTTTCTCGGGCAGCCACGGGCAAGACAACGGGAAGCTCATGTCAATCTCGGCACGATGGCCGCACGAGCGTCCTGCAATCCTGCCCCATGACCGTCCATGGGCGGTTCCGAGTGGCCCTCTGCTTTCTCGAAACCGGGTGGCCGATCGATCCGAACGGCCTTGCGCATGACCCCGAAAGCCTCGGCTCTCGAAACGCGCCCTGCGCAAATGCGAACTTTGCGAAGCGTCCATTTGCGCATCCAAACCGATGCGCGGCGCTTCATTTCCCTCATTGGCGCACTGGAGAGATCCGATGCGCCAATGCGCGACCGGCGGGCTCTCCCGAGGAAAGCCCGCCGGTCAATTCGTCAACGGCGCAGACCGAGCTTCTCGATCAGCGTCTGATAGCGCGCGTCGTCCTTGCGCTTGAGATAGTCAAGCAGGCTGCGGCGCTGGGAGACGAGAGCGAGCAGACCACGGCGGGAATGGTTATCCTTCTTGTGGTCCTTGAAGTGGTCGGTCAGGTTCTTGATGCGCTCGGAAAGAATGGCCACCTGGACTTCCGGAGACCCGGTATCGCCCTTGGCGGTCGCGAATTCAGTCATCAATTCCTTCTTGCGCTCGGCAGTAATCGACATCGTGTTTTTCCTTATCTGTTGGAGGAAACGGGACGCCCTCAGCCGGGATGTCGTCCAGCAGGGGCCGGTGCAAGCAACGCGTCAGGGCGCGAAGCTGCCGGGCATATAGTGCAATTCCCCAGAAAACGCCAGCCCATTTCACGAGCCGGCTTGTCGCAGGCCTTTTGCAGTCAAACCGAAGATTTGCGTTCGACTACAACCACTTCTTCCATTTGAAGAAGGCAATGAGCCCGACAGCAACGAGGCCCATGAACACCAGTGCGGTGGGATAGCCGTAATAGGCTTTCAGCTCCGGCATGTTCCATGGCGATGTGTCAGGATCGAAATTCATGCCCCAGACGCCGACCAGGAAGGTAAGCGGCATGAAGATCACCGAGACGATGGTCAGATAGGAGATGACGTCATTGGTGCGCGCCTGGCTAAGCGACAGATGCATCTCGATCAGCCCAGTCAGCAAGTCGCGCTGGGTTTCGACCAATTCGATCAGCCGCAGCGAATGATCAAGCGTATCGTTGAAGAAGACCTTGGTCTCCGCTTTCACGTAAGGCACGTCGTTGCGGATCAGCGTCGCCAGCGCATCGCGCATCGGCCAAAGCACGCCCTTCAACACATTGGCGTCGCGCCGCAACTCGTGCAACTGCCGCATCTGCTGCTTGTGCGGCGCGTGCAGCATCTCGTCCTCGATGCTGTCGACCAGTTCACTGGCGGCCTCGATCGGCGGGAAATAGCTGTCGACGATGGCGTCGATCAGCGCATAGGCGAGATAGTCGGCGCCGCGCGCGCGCAGCCGATTCGGCACCGAGCTGGCGATGCGCTTGCGCACCGGATTGAACGGGTCGCCCTCGCGCTCCTGGAAGGTGACGACGAAGTTGTTGCCGAAGAAGACCGCGATCTGCTCGTAGCGATGGGCCGTGACGTCGTCGATCATGCGCATGACGACAAAGGCGTGGTCCTCGAAGAAATCCACCTTCGGCCGCTGGCCGCTGTTGACGACATCCTCCAGCGCCAGCGGATGCAGGCTGAAGATGCGGCCGATCTCCTCGATCAGCGGGATGTTGGCAAGACCGGTGCAATCCAGCCAGACGACCGGCCACTGGTCGCAATGCGTAGTAAGATCGTCGATGCTGGCGTTCTCGATGGTTTTGAATTTCTCCGGCGAGATCAGCGTCAGCCGGAGCTCGCTGCGCCGCGCCGCGGGGTCGGCGATCAGCGTGCCCGGCGAAGCGCCGACCGGCGGCCGCCTTGTTTTCAGCGGCGCGCGCTTCCTGATCGTCTCAGCCTTTGCCATGTCCCCCTCAAGCGCAGTGTCGCCGCGAAATTAGAGCAATTCCAAGAAAAGTGTGAAACGGTTTTCCGTCCGGAATTGCCCCAAAACAAGGAGATAGAGCGGTTTGGCGTTCCGTGAAACAATGAACCCTCTAGCTGAACGCCGTTACCCGGCAAAGACACGCTTGGGCTTGAACATGCCTTGCTCGATGGCGCCGATGGCGACCAGCCTGCCACGCACGGTTGCGCAGGCCTCCTCGGCCTCGACCGGCGCGTCGCGGCCACGGATGATAACCGGATTGCCGAGCCGGATCCTGGTCGCCGCGTCGTCGCTGACCACGACCTGCGGCAAGCAATCGAGCGCCGCCGCGGTCTCGACCAGCAGCGCGTCGATCGCGCCGAAGTCGATGGGTGTTTCGGGGGCGTCGGCATCGCCCTGCGCCGCATCGGGTTCGCCGAAACGCGCGGCTTCCAGTTCGGCGATGGTGACGAAGTCTTCCGGCGTGAAAGGCTCGACCTCGACGCGGCGCAGTTCCGCGATATGGCCGAAGCAGCCGAGGTCGCGGCCCATGTCGCGGGCGAGCGAGCGTACATAGGTGCCCTTGCCGCACTCGACCTCGAAAACGGTGCGGTCGGCGCCGTGCTCGACGATGTCGAGGCGGCCGATCTCGATCTCGCGCGCCGGTATGTCGACCGTCTCGCCCTCGCGGGCAAGGTCGTAGGCGCGCTCGCCCGCGATCTTGATGGCTGAGAATTGCGGCGGCGTCTGCATGATGACGCCGGTGTACTTCGGCAATAGCGCCCTCACCTCGGCCTCGGCCGGACGGCGCCCCGAACTGTTGGTCACCGGGCCTTCGAGGTCGTCGGTCGATCGCTCCTCGCCCCAGGCGACCGTGAAGCGGTAGACCTTGGCGCCGTCCTGCACGTAAGGCAC
>NZ_RZOI01000354.1:0-6114 GCF_004022645.1 Mesorhizobium sp. M4A.F.Ca.ET.020.02.1.1
GCGCACGCCGGCATAGCCCGGCAGAAGCGGCACCTCGAAGCCGCCATAGCCGTAGAGCAGCGTCGGCACCGGTCCGCCCTGGTCGCGCCGCCTGACCACGAAATAGGGGATCATCGTGCCATCGCTCGAGCGTGCCTCGAACTGTTCGGAGATGAAGGGCGAGGCATCGAAGCGCGCCGGCTGCGCCTTCACTGTCTTCAGCGTCTCGCCGTCGTCGTCCGACCAGATGATCGAGCTCGGCGTCAGGAAATCGGTGAAGGAGAACGAGACACTGGCGCCGAAATGCTCCGCATGGCTGATGCCAACATTGCCGTTTTCGGGCAGACCGACTGGCTTCAGCGACCAGCTTTTTCCCGTCCGGTCGCAAGCGACGACTTTACCGCGCACACATTGTCCATCAGGTTGATGAACAGCCGCTGATCGGTGCGGGCCAACCCAGCGATCGAAACGCGAGGCGCCGGCGCGAGTACGGTTTCGACCGGTCCCAGCACGCTGGTGTCGATCCAACGTCCGAAATCCAGTGAGTAAAGCCCATCGGGCAGGCAGCGCGTGCCGTCCGGCGCCGTCCACGGGCTGCGCACGCCGAAGACGAGTTGTCCGTGGAAGATCGCGGTGTCGGTCGCGTCGTCTGGCAGCGGGATGCGTCGGTTCTCGCCGGAAGCGAGCCGCAGGAAGCTGTGCGAGGAGAAGAAGTCGATGGTGCGGGCCAGGAACAGATGCCGCCTGTTGCCGTCGATCTCGACCCCGCCGCCAGCCGCAAGATCCTGCTTGTCGGCCTCGAAGATCGGCGTGGCGTCTTCAAGCCTGGTGCCGCGCTTCCACAGCTTGACCACGCGCGGATAGCCGGACTGCGTCTTGTCGTCCTCCTCGAAGGCCGCCGAGACGATGACGGTGCCCTCGTCCAGCCAGGAAAAACCCGACTTCGAGGCGGGCGCACGAAAACCGCCTTCGACGAAGGACTTCGCGGCGATGTCGAATTCGCGCATTTCACTGGCATCGCCGCCGTCCGGCGACATGCTCACCAGGCAGCGGTTGAAATCCGGGTAAAGCCGGCTCGCACCGCTGAACACCCATTTGACGCCCTCTTTGGCCGAGAGCACGTCGAAATCGATGATCGTCTCCCATTCGGGCTTTTCGGTCTTGTAGGAAGCGACCGTCGTGCGGCGCCACAGGCCCAGCACGTTGGTCTTGTCCTGCCAGAAATTGTACACATGGCCGTTGATTGCCGCTCCGACCGGGATGTTGTCCTCGGCCGTCATCAGGTCGAGCGCGGTTTCGAACGAAGCCTGGTAGCCGGGATCCCCCTGCAATTCGACGACGGTGACCCCGTTCTGAGCGTGCACCCAGTCGAGCGCCTCCTTGCTGCTGCGGTCTTCCAGCCAGAGATAGGGATCGTGGGCGGCCGGTTCAGTCTGGCTCTTTGTCGTCGATTGGGTCACGCGCGATCTCCGAAGGCATTGTCAGGCGGTTTCGCCTACATCGCCTCACGGACGCCCACATTCAAGATGGCAACGACAGCTTGTCGCGACGAAAGCGGCCTTTCGTTCACACCACACGCCTGCGTAAAACGGTCGCCACCGCCAGCGCAGCGCAAATCGTGCCGAGCGTGATCGGCAGACCGGAGGCGCCGATCGCATCCATGACGCCGCCGGTGAGCGGCGGCACCAGGATGCCGCCGACGCCCCACATCAGCGAGAAGGCGGCATTGCCGGCGACCAGCGCCGAGCCCGTGAAGCGCTCGCCGAGTTCGATGATCGACATCGTATAGATGCCGTAGGAGACAGCCCCCCAGATGAACACGCAGGGCCAGATCAACGGCGTCTCGATGAGCAGCGGCAACAGCACGCAGCCGAGCACGGTGAGCGCCACGCACAGGAATCGCACCAGGCGCGCCGTCAGCCGTTCGGCCAGCAGGCCGAGCGGCACCTGCATGGCGATGTTGCCGGCGATCATCGCCGACAGCAGCGCCGACATGCTGGCCTCGGCAATGCCGTAGTGGGTGCCGTAGACCGGCAGCAGCGCCAGCACCGCCTGCTCGAAGCCGGCGGCCACGACCACGGCGGCGAGCAGCAGCCATGCCTTTGGCATGAAGCCCATCACCGAAACCTGGTGTCCGGCCTCGTCGACCTTGGGCAGGCGCCCGAGCACCAGCGCCAGGCAGCCGCCGCAGAAGACAAACGCGGAGATGCCGACCAGGAATGGCGGCCAGCCCTCGGTGCCGACCGCAAGCAGGCAGAGCGGACCTGTGGCGAAGCCGGCCGAAATGACAGTCGAATATACGCCCATGACGCGGCCGCGGCGCGACGGTGGCGCCAGCGCGATCACCCAGATTTCGCTGAGAACATAGAGCGGGTTGGTGACGACGCCGATCAGGAAGCGCAGCGGGAACCACAGATAGACGTTCTGCGTCCAGCCGACCAGCGCCAGCGCGAGCGCGGAAAGCGCGGCGCAGGTAAGTGCTGTCCGCCCTGGGCCGAAACGGCGCGCCAGCGCCGGGATCATCGGCGAGGACAGGATGAAGCCGATCGGCGTCATCGCCGCCGAAAGGCCGATCATCGCCGGCGAGATGCCCTGGCGCTGCAGGATGAAGCTGAGCAGCGGGTAGCTTAAACCTTGCGCTATGGCGAAGACCGAGACGGTCGCGATCACGCCGGTGATCGCCGCCCATTGCATTGTCTCGTCGCTGTTCGTTTCCGCAGCGCTCATGGCCATTCCTCCGCCGGCAGCCTTAGCGGTTCGGCTGAACAGCCGTAACCCCCTCGCCCGCGAAAACCGCTTGCTCCAGCCAAACCCTGTCAGGAACTTCGCGGCTGGCCGACCTGTAGAGCGCAACACCCACCAGCAGCGCATCGAGCCCGACGATCACCGCCGGCAGGCCAAGCGGGCCGATTGCCTGCATCAGCGCCCCGCCGCCGGGCGGGTCGACAATGCCGCCGGCGCCGACGTCAGCGAGAAGGCGGCATTGCCGGCCAACGGCCACTGCGCATGGAAGGCACGCGGACAAAGGCTACGGGAAATAGCGAGCGATCGCCCCCTTCTTGCCGTCGGCATAGGGCTTCAGCCACTTGTCGTCGATGGAAATCCCGTCGTCGGCCGAAGGCCCCTTTCCGATTGTCCGGCGCCAGGCGCGGAACTTGTAATGGTCGAAGACGTCGAGCATGTGCACCGCATAAGCGGCGGCAAAGGTTTTGTCGCCTTCGACGATGACCAGGTTCTCGTCATTTTCGTACGACGCCTTGTAGCCAAGGTTGTGGCTGCCGGTGATGACGGTGGCATTGTCCTCCATCGGATCGATGATGACGATCTTGTCGTGCACGATGGCGTGGCCAACGGTCAGCACCTCCGCCTGGAAATCGCGGGCGACTGTGGCGCCGGTCAGGTTTGCCGCCCTGACGATCGAGACGTTCGGCGCCTCCCAGACCTTCTCCGGATAGACGAAGGGCGACTTGCCGTCCTTGTTCGATTTGTGAGTCACCGGATCCTTGGTCGGCGCGACATAGTTGGGCATGGCGGTCTCGTCGCTGATCGCACCCTGCACGATCAGCTTCGGATCTGCATTCGCCGCCGCGACCGCCTGGTCAACGATCGAGTTCTCGCCGAGCCGCGACGGATTGAACACGAGGAAGAGCACCGCGCGCTTCGCCGCCTTGATGCGGGCGAAGACGTCCGCGAGGTCGACCGGGCGCACCGAGATATCCTTCTTGCTACGCTCGGGATCGTTCGGCGAAAACCACACCGTCATGCCGTCCAGCGGTGCCGAGGCGCCGTTCAGCGGGTTCGAAATGTGGTTTTCCGCGCGAAACGGCACGCCCTGCTTTTGCGCCACATGTCCGGCGGCACTTTCGCTCGCCGGCGGTGGGAAGACGTCGGCCTTCATGCGCTCCCAATAGGCATTGAACACTTCCGCAATCGCCGGGTCGTCGCGGATGAAGGCGTTGTTGGATTGCCCGCAGATGCCGGTCGAGGTCCAGTTGGTGCTGCCGGTCATCACCGCCTGTGGATTGCCCTGGGCATCGCGGTAGACGGCGAACTTGTTGTGGCCGATATGGTTGTTGTTGAACAGGCGGTCCGTCACCGTGACGCCAGCGTCGCGCAGGCGTTTCCTGAACGGCGCGTTACCGAAATCCCAGGCCTTCGTCTGGTCGTCTTTGCCCGAATTGGCAAGAATGACCTCGACGACATCCTTGGCGGCGACGATCGCGTCGCACAATTCGTCGTCGCCAAGCTCATAGAGCGCGAGCCTGACGGTGCCACCTTCGGCCTTGGCCCGCTTCATCAGGCTGGTCAGCACATCAGGCACATCTCCATGCAGATAGGCGCGTATCTTGCTCGCCGGGTTCTGCAGCTCCGCCCTGATCTTATCGCGCTGCCCGACCTTGATGCCGGCTTCCGCCAGTGCGCGCGACATCCACTGCGTCGACAAAACACCATTGGTGAAGGCGACCCGCGCCTTGCCGAACATCTGTCCGAGGAAGATCGGCGGGCTGACGGCGCCCTGGCCGAGATAGCCGAGCGGCCGCGGCGTTCCGGCATAGGCAGGTTTGCCGTCCACCACCTGGTCCGGACACACCGGCACCGGTTCGAGTCCCGGTTTCATGTCGCCAACCGGGCGCACGCGATAGGCGATCATCTCGCCTTCCGGCCTCAGATCGATGCTGTCGCGGCGCCGGCGCATCGTGAGGTCGCGCCAGAAGGTCTTCTGCACCGGCCAGACGCCGGTGTCCTGGGGTATCCACCTTGGATTGCGCTGTCCCTTGAACGGCACCCACGCCGCCAGGCAGCGCTCCTCCCCGGTGTCGGGATAGAGGCGGACGATCTCGAAGCCGAGGCAGCCCGGGATCATCCCGTCAATATCCCACGCCAGGAACGCGACCTCGTTGTTGGTCGCCGCACGCACTTTGATGACATCAGGCATCGCTACCCCCTCGAGATGCTCGGCGCACAAGTATAGCGGAAGTAAAAGACGGAACTGTAACAGGCTTCACGTTGCGGGACGGCAGGCGATCGGATGCCCTTCCGTCATGTCGCTTCCCTAATCCTAGTGGTCGCCGCCTCCTTACCGGCGGCATTGGCGGCGGTCCATTATGCCGCTCACTTTCGCATCCCATGAGGCTTTTCATGACCGCTGCCCTCCACCCCGCCGAACCGGCACTGGCAACCGATCGCGCCCGCCGTGGTGGCCGCGCGGGCAAGCGCGCCGGCGGCTCGGCTGCGTTCGAGCAGCCGCCCTTCCGGCAGCTGAGGAATCCGCTCACGCCGACCAGGCTGGTTTCCGACGACGAATTGGAATCGATCCACCTCGCTTCACTGCGGGTCTTGAAGGAGATCGGCGTCGACGTGCTGCATGACGAAGCGCGCCGCATCATGAAGGAACATGGAGCTGATGTGACCGCGGGCAGCGAGCGGGTGCGCTTCGACAGCGACCTAATCCTCGAATTGATCTCGCACTGCCCGTCGGAATTCACGCTGCATGCCCGCAACCCGGCGCACAATGTGCGCTTCGGCGGCAACAACGTGATCCTCTCGATGATGGCCTCGGCGCCCAACTGCTCCGATCTCGACCGCGGCCGCCGGCCGGGCAACCAGGCCGACTACCGCAACTTCCTGCGCCTGGCGCAGATGCACAACATCCTCAACTGCACCGGCGGCTATCCGGTCGAGCCGATCGACATCCACCCCTCGGTCCGGCACCTGGAATGCATCCGCGACCTCGCCATGCTGACCGACAAGGTGTTCCACGTCTATTCGCTCGGCAAGGAGCGCAATGTCGACGGCATCGAGATCGCCAGGATCGCGCGCGGCGTCAGCCATGAGCAGATGCTGGAAGAGCCTTCCGTCTTCACCATCATCAACACCAACTCGCCACTCAAGCTCGACGTGCCGATGATGGAAGGCATCATCCAGATGTCGAGCAAAGGCCAGGTCGTCCTCGTCACGCCGTTCACGCTGTCGGGCGCGATGGCGCCTGTCACAATCGCCGGCGCGCTGGTGCAGCAGAATGCGGAAGCGCTATCAGGCATCGCGTTTGCGCAGATGGTGAAGACAGGCGCGCCGGTCGGCTATGGCGGCTTCACCTCCAATGTCGACATGAAGTCGGGCGCGCCGGCCTTCGGC
>NZ_RZOI01000355.1:0-6110 GCF_004022645.1 Mesorhizobium sp. M4A.F.Ca.ET.020.02.1.1
CGCCCGGCTTCGTCCAGTTCACCGACTTCTTCACCGATTTGGGCCTGGGCGGCTGGTACCTCATTCCGGCGGCGCTTTGCCTCGTCGCCGCTAATCTGACGGACTGGAGAAGCCTGTCCAGGCGAGCACGGCTTTTCGTCTACAACTGGACCTGCTTCGCCTTCCTGGTGCTTTGCGCTGTCGGCTTGTCCGGCCTGGCGGTCAATCTCTTGAAATACGGCATCGGCCGGGCGCGGCCGCTCTATTTCAACGATTTCGGGGTTTTGTCGCTGCACCCCTTGGCCATGGATGCGCGCTTTGCCGGCTTTCCTTCCGGCCATGCCACCACGATGGGCGCGGTGTTCGGCGTCGCGCTGCTGCTGTTCCCGAGGCGCTGGTACATCGCCCTGGCGCTCACGGCGTGCATTGCCTCGACGCGCGTCTTCGTTGGCGCCCATTACCCTAGCGACACTGTTGCCGGCTTCGGGCTGGGGCTGGCCTTCGCGATCCTATCGGGGCTGGTCTTTGCCCGGCTGGGCTTCATCTTCGGCCGGCCGTCGTCGAAGCGGCCGGAACGCAAGAGGACATTCCGATTGGGATGGGCCAACGCAGCCCAGCGCCGGGAATTGATGGCGAAGCAGAGCGGACGGCTCAGCGCCGACCACCCATAAGACGATTTACCTCAGCCGCTTCGGCCGGGGATCGGCGAGTTCGCCCGCCAGCCTGCGGTCGAGATAGTCGGCGCATTCCTGCAGCAAAAGGTCGGCGTCATTGGCGAAGAAATGGTTGGCGCCGGGCAAGGTCTTCTGCGTGATGGTGATGCCCTTCTGGGTGTGCAGCTTGTCGACCAGCGCCTGCACATCCTTGGGCGGCGCGACCTTGTCGGCGTCACCGTGGATGATCAGACCCGACGACGGGCAGGGCGCCAGGAACGAGAAGTCGTAGGTGTTGGGCTGCGGCGCAATCGAGATGAAACCTTCGATCTCGGGCCGGCGCATCAGCAACTGCATGCCGATCCATGAGCCGAACGAATAGCCGGCGACCCAGCAGCTCTTGGAATCCGGATGCAGCGACTGCACCCAGTCGAGCGCGGCGGCGGCGTCCGACAGTTCGCCGGTGCCGTGGTCGAACTCGCCCTGACTGCGGCCGATGCCGCGGAAGTTGAAGCGAAGCGTGGTGAAATCGCGTTTTTGGAACATATAGAAGAGGTCGTAGACGATCTTGTTGTTCATCGTGCCGCCGAACTGGGGGTGCGGATGCAGCACGATGGCGATCGGCGCGCTCTTTTCCTTGGAAGGCTGGTAGCGACCTTCCAGGCGACCGGCCGGACCGGCGAAAATGACCTCAGGCATAAAAAACTCCACGTGGCGTACGAATGCGCTCAGCCCGGAACAACTCTTCCTCTGGCCCACTGTGGCCTTGACGCCGGGCAAGCGTCTTCTTAGAAGCTAGTTTAGAATTGTTCAAAACTGGGTGGCCGAACCCGCTGGCCCGACCGCCCTTGCCGCAAGCCGCGTAAATAGGACGGCTTGCCTTGCGATTTCAAGGAAATAACGCGCTATCCTCGCAGGATGGCTCTCGAAAGGACCGATCCAGGGAAAATGGCCGCAACTCGCGCCTATCTCGACTACAACGCCAGCGCGCCGCTGCTTGAAGAGGCGCGTTCGGCGGTTGTTGCAGCGCTTGGTGCCGCCAATCCGTCCTCGGTCCACGCCGAGGGCCGCGCGGCGCGGCGACTGGTCGAGGATGCAAGGCGCGATGTCGCCGCCTTGGTGAATGCCAAGGCCGCGCATGTCGTGTTCACGTCCGGAGCCACGGAAGCCGCCGCCACGCTGCTCACGCCGGACTGGCGGATGGGGCGCGGCGCGGTTCGCATGAGTCGGCTCTACGTGTCGGAGGCCGACCATCCTTGCGTCCTCAATGGCGGACGCTTCCCTGCCGAACAGGTGACCCGGATCGGCGTCGATCGAAACGGCATTGCCGATCTCAATGCGCTGGCTGCCGCTCTCGCCGCGCACGACAAGAGCGATGGCCTGCCGCTGGTGGCCATCCACGCCGCCAACAACGAGACCGGCGTCATCCAGCCCGTCGATCGCATCGCTGAAACCGTCAAGGCGGCGGGTGGCGTGCTCGTGATCGACGCCGTACAGGCGGCGGGCCGCATTCCGATCGATATGTCGGCCGGCTATGCCGACTATCTGATCCTGTCCTCGCACAAGATCGGCGGCCCCAAGGGCGTCGGCGCCATCGTCGCGGCGGCCGATCTGATGATTCCGAAGCCGCTGATCAATGGCGGAGGCCAGGAAAAGGGCCATCGCGCCGGCACCGAGAACCTTCCCGGTATCGCCGGTTTCAGCGCCGCCGCGCGCGCTTCGCTGGCCGGCCTTCAAGGCATCGACGCGGTGGCTCGACGCCGCGACGAGGTCGAGGTCCTGGTAAAATCCCTGGCGCCGGACGCGGAAATCTTCGGAAATGGCGCGCAAAGGCTTGCCAACACGACATTCTTCGCTATTCCCGGCGTGAAGGCCGAGACGGCGCAGATTGCCTTCGATCTCGCCGGCGTGGCGCTGTCGGCGGGGTCGGCCTGTTCGTCGGGCAAGGTCGGGCCGAGCCATGTGCTCAAGGCGATGGGATTTGGCGACAGCCTGGGTGCCTTGCGCGTGTCGATCGGCCATGCGACCGGCGCCGAGGATATCGAGCTGTTCCGGGCAGCACTCGCGGGCATCGCCGCGCGTCGTGCCGGTGCGGAGAAGGCCGCCTGAGCGGCGACAGGAATTCGGGCCTCCCGGGCCTGGTAGAGCCGTGCGTTGAAATGGCCGGGTGAATTCCCGGTCGGAACGCACTATATGGAACTTACGCCGCCCCGGCCGCCCATGCGTGGCCATTGGTGGTGCCATAGTTTGAAAACTGTCGGGCCTTGACCCCGGCGTGGATGGAGAACGCTTATGCCTGCTGTGCAGGAGACGATCGATCGGGTTCGAAAGATCGACGTCGACCAGTATAAATACGGATTCCAGACAGAGATCGCGATGGACAAGGCCCCCAAGGGCCTGAGCGAAGACATCATTCGCTTCATCTCTGCGAAGAAGGGCGAGCCGGACTGGATGCTGGAATGGCGTCTGGAAGCCTATCGTCGCTGGCTGACTCTGGAAGAGCCGACCTGGGCGCGCGTCGACTATCCGAAGATCGACTTCCAGGACATCTACTACTATGCGGCGCCGAAGAGCACGCCGGGCCCGACCTCGCTCAGCGAAGTCGACCCTGAGATCCTGAAGGTCTACGAGAAGCTCGGCATTCCGCTGAAGGAGCAGGAAATCCTCGCCGGCGTGCAGAAGACGGACGCCTCGGAGCTCGAGGAAGCCAACGACAATGTCTTCAAGTCGGGCCGTGTCGCGGTCGATGCGGTGTTCGATTCCGTCTCTGTCGTCACCACCTTCAAGAAGGAACTGGCCGAGGCCGGCGTCATCTTCTGCTCGATCTCGGAAGCCATCCGCGAGCATCCGGAGCTGGTGAAGAAATATCTCGGCTCGGTCGTGCCGACCTCCGACAATTTCTACGCCACGCTGAACTCGGCGGTGTTCACCGACGGTTCCTTCGTCTTCGTGCCGAAGGGCGTGCGCTGCCCGATGGAACTGTCGACCTACTTCCGCATCAACGAGAAGAACACCGGCCAGTTCGAGCGCACGCTGATCATCGCCGAGGAGGGGGCCTACGTCTCCTATCTCGAAGGCTGCACGGCGCCGCAGCGCGACGAGAACCAGCTGCATGCCGCGGTGGTCGAGCTGGTCGCGCTCGACGATGCCGAGATCAAATATTCGACGGTGCAGAACTGGTACCCCGGCGACGCCGAGGGCAAGGGCGGCATCTACAATTTCGTCACCAAGCGCGGCGACTGCCGCGGCGACCGTTCGAAGATCTCGTGGACGCAGGTCGAGACCGGCTCCGCCATCACCTGGAAATACCCGAGCTGCATCCTGCGCGGCGACGATTCCAGCGGCGAATTCTATTCGATCGCCGTCTCGAACGGCTACCAGCAGGTCGACTCGGGCACCAAGATGATCCATCTCGGCAAGAACACGTCGAGCCGCATCATCTCCAAGGGCATCGCCGCCGGCTTTTCGCAGAACACCTATCGCGGCCAGGTCTCGGCGCACCGCAAGGCGACCAACGCGCGCAACTTCACCAATTGCGACTCGCTCTTGATCGGCGACCAGTGCGGCGCCCACACCGTGCCCTACATGGAAGCCAAGAACTCGACCGCCCAGTTCGAGCACGAGGCGACGACGTCGAAGATCTCCGAGGACCAGAAGTTCTACGTCATGCAGCGCGGCATCCCCGAGGAAGAGGCGATCGCGCTGATCGTGAACGGCTTCGTCAAGGACGTCATCCAGCAGCTGCCGATGGAATTCGCTGTCGAGGCGCAGAAGCTGATCGGCATCAGCCTTGAGGGAAGTGTGGGGTGACAAGGGCGCCCAAACGCGAATCCGCAGAAAAGCATGTCTATCTGCGGGATCGAATGGACAGCTGGGAAACGAGGCTGCAACTGGCGTTGTGTTTGGGCGCAGCGGGCGCTGCGTTGCTTGTCGCGGTTTATTCGCCGGATGGCTTTTGGCACGCACTTTTGGAAGCCTTGAAGCAGATGTTAAATCGGGTTTAGCCGGGCAGACGGCTACGCATAGGACGAATGGAAGAAAATGCTTGAAATCAGAAACCTGCACGCCCGCATCGTCGATGACGGCACCGAGATCATCCGCGGCCTCAACCTGACGGTGAAGGCCGGCGAGGTCGCCGCCATCATGGGCCCGAACGGCTCGGGCAAGTCGACGCTGTCCTATATCCTCGCCGGCCGCGAGGACTATGAGGTGACCGAGGGCGACATCCTCTACAACGGCCATTCGATCCTCGAAATGGACCCGGCAGAGCGCGCCACCGCCGGCATCTTTTTGGCCTTCCAGTATCCGATGGAGATACCGGGCGTCGCGACCATGGAATTCCTGAAGGTGGCGATGAACGAGCAGCGCAAGGCGCGCGGCGAGGAGCCGCTGAAGATCCCGGAATTTCTGAAGCGCGTGAAGGACGCCGCCGCCTCGCTCAACATGGACATGGCGATGCTGAAGCGGCCGCTCAATGTCGGCTTCTCCGGCGGCGAGAAGAAGCGCGCCGAGATCCTGCAGATGAAGCTGCTCGAACCAAAACTCTGCGTGCTCGACGAGACCGATTCCGGCCTCGACATCGATGCGCTGAAGATCGTCTCCGACGGCGTCAACGCGCTGCGTTCGCCGGAGCGCGCCATCGTCGTCATCACCCACTACCAGCGCTTGCTGGAGCACATCGTGCCGGACAGCGTCCACGTGCTCTACAAGGGCCAGGTCATCAAGTCGGGCGACAAGTCGCTGGCGCTCGACCTCGAAGCCAATGGCTACGCCGGCGTGATCGGCGAAGCCGCGTGAGATGCCAGCAGGCGAGGCGAGAGCAATGAACATGCACGCACAGCCCCAGCGCACCCCCGCCGAAACGGCGCTGATCGACGCCTTCGGCGAACGGCTTTCGCTGCTGCCCGGCGATGGCGCGGTGATGATGAAGCGCGACGACGCGATCGAGGCGATCAAGCGCGGCCTGCCGTCGCGGCGCGTCGAGTCATGGCACTATACGGACCTGCGCCGGCTGCTGAACCTCAATCCGGTGCCGGACTTCGAGCCGGCTGCCACGGCCAAGGCCATGGCGCCGGTGCTGGAAGGCTCCGCAGTGCTGCCGGTGCTGAACGGCGCCTCGACCGCGAAGCTGCCTGCCGTCGAGGGCGTGACCGTGCAGCGCCTGTCTGAAAAGCTCACCGACGGCAGCGTGGCGTCCGGGCTCGATCCCTATGGCGCCGATGACGCGATCGGCGCGCTGAACACCGCCTTTGTCGCCGACGGCTATTTCGTCGACATCGCCGACGGCACGGAAATGGAGAAGCCGATCGAACTGCAGAACCTGCAATCCGGCGGCCAGGCGCATGTGCGGCTTCTGACGCGCGTCGGCGCCGGCGCCAAGGCGACCATCGTCGAACGCCAGTCGGGCGAGGGTATCGGCCTTGTCAGCTCCGTCAGCCAACTCGTGCTCGGCGACGGCGCAGAGGTGACCTGGCTGAT
>NZ_RZOI01000356.1:0-6099 GCF_004022645.1 Mesorhizobium sp. M4A.F.Ca.ET.020.02.1.1
CTGCCGACGCGCTGTCGGTTTTGGCCATGCCGATCGCGTCCGTGGCATGGATCACCTGTCGTTGCAAATTGGACAGCGAGACGGTGTCGTCGTCGACGATGCCGAGCGTGCCGACGCCGGCGGCGGCAAGATATTCCAGCGCTGGCGCGCCGAGCCCGCCGGCGCCGATCACCAGCACCCGCGCGCGCTTGAGCCTCTGCTGGCCGGCGCCGCCGATCTCAGGCAGCACGATATGGCGGGCATAGCGCTCGAGTTCTTCGTCGGTAAGCTTGGTCATGGCCAAACCTTATCGCGGCGCAAAAACCTTGTCAGGGGTCTTCGGTTGGCCCAACCGTGCCGTGGTCGACCGTCAGGAACTGCGCACGGCCTTCGAGGCTGGAAAACAGCGCGGCGTCGGTTCCGGTCATGAACGCCTGGCAATTGAGCTCCTCGAGGATCGAGAACAGGGCCGCGCGCCGGCCGGCGTCGAGATGTGCCGCGATCTCGTCGAGCAGCAGGATCGGCGTCATCCCCGACATCTCGCCGGTCAGCCGCGCATGCGACACCACGATCCCCACCAGCAGCGCCTTCTGCTCGCCGGTCGAGCAGAGCTCGGCCGGCATCGCCTTCGGCCTATGCCGCACCACGAGATCGGAACGGTGCGGGCCATCCAGCGTGCGTCCGGCGGCACGGTCGCGGTCGCGGCCATCGGCGAGCGCACGGCGGAAGCGCTCCTCGACATCGACCGCCGGCGCCGCGCCGAGCGCGTTTTCCAGGTCGCCGTGGAGGCTGATGTCGGCTTGTGGAAACGGTCCGCTGGAAGGCAGCCGCTCAATCATGGCGGCAAGCAGGCGCACCAGCTCGGCACGGGCGGCGGCGATTGCCACGCCGGTCTCCGCCATCTGCGTCTCGATGGCGTCGAACCAGCCGCCGTCGCGCGATCCTTCCGTAAGCAATCGGTTACGGCCTCGCATCGCCTTCTCGTAGTCGAGCGCGCGCTGGCCATGGCCGGGGTCGATCGCCAGAACCAGCCGGTCGAGAAAGCGCCGCCGGTCGGCGGCCGGCCCGGGGAACAAGCCATCCATCGCCGGCGTCAGCCAGACGACCCGCAGCCATTCCAGCATGTCCTCGGCCGATCGCGCCGCAGCGCCGTTGATCCGCACGCGCCTGCCGCTTTCGCTGCTGTCGCCACCCGGAATGCCGGTGCCGATCTCTACCTGGCCTTCGGGTCCCTCGATGCGGGCGTGCAGCGCAAAACCGCCATCGCCGCCTTCGCGCGCCAGATCGACATAGGGCGCGCGGCGCAGGCCGCGCCCCGGCGTCAGCAGCGAAACCGCTTCCAGCAGATTGGTCTTGCCGGCGCCATTGTCGCCGGACAGCACCACGGCCCCGGGCGACAGATCGATGGACAGCGCCGCATAGTTGCGGAAGTTGGTAAGTGTAAGCTTACTTATGTGAGTCTGTTGCTGTTTTGCAGCTCCCGTCACGGCAACGAACTGGCCCTGCCGCAGCCTAGACCCGCATCGGCATCAGCACGTAGAGCGCGGTCTCGTCGGCCATGTCGTGGATCAGCGTCGGCGAGCCGGCGTCGGCAAGCATGAATTTCGCTTCCGAGCCGGTGAGCTGGGCGGCGACGTCGAGCAGATACTTGGCGTTGAAGCCGATCTCGATCGGGTCTGACGAATAGTCGGCCGACAATTCCTCGGTGGCGCTGCCGGAATCCGGATTGTTGACGGCGAGCGTGAGCTGTCCCTCGGCGATCGACAGCTTCACCGCCCGGCCGCGCTCCGAGGAAATTGTCGACACACGGTCGACTGCGGCGGCAAAGCTCTGGCGGTCGATGATCAGCTTCTTGTCGTTGCCGGTGGGAATCACGCGCTGATAGTCCGGGAAGGTGCCGTCGATCAGCTTCGAGGTCAAAACGACGCTGCCGATGGTGAAGCGGATTTTGGTGTCGGAAAGTTCGGTGGTCACGGCGACATCCGGGTCGTCGACCAGCTTCTGCAACTCGCTGACCGTCTTGCGCGGGATGATGATGCCCGGCATGCCTTCCGAACCGGCCGGCGCGTCGATCTCGGCACGCGCCAGGCGGTGGCCATCGGTCGCCACCGAGCGCAGCTTCAGCTTGCCGCCGGCCTCATGCGTGTGCAGGTAAATGCCGTTCAGATAGTAGCGCGTCTCCTCGGTGGAGATGGCGAACTGCGTCTTTTCGATCAGGCCTTTCAGGTCGACCGAATCGAGGCGGAAGATGTGCGAGAAGGAGCCGGCCGAAAGTTCCGGGAAATCGGACTGCGGCAGGCACTGCAGACGGAAGCTCGACCGGCCCGAGGTGACGGTCATCGCATTGCCGTCCTCGTCGGTCTTCAGCATCACCTCCGCTCCGTCGGCGAGCTTGCGCACGATGTCGTAGAGCAGGTGCGCCGGAACCGTTGTGGCTCCGCCGCGCTCGACCTTGGCGGGCGTGGCTTCGGTCACCTCCAGGTCAAGGTCAGTCGCCTTCATCTCGAGGCTGGCGCCCTCGGCGCTGAGCAGCACGTTAGACAGGATCGGTATGGTGTTGCGCCGTTCGACCACGCGGTGGACATGGTTGAGCGACTTCAGGAGATTTGACCGTTCCAGGATAACACGCATGACGAAACAGGCTCGCTTGAATGAATGAGCGGGTCTCCGGCGAGCGGCGCCCCGCGAAAGCTCTGAACAGGCTCAGAATCTGTCTAAACTGACAGGAAAAAGCCTGCAAACGCAAGCCCGCGCCACCGGTTCGGACCGGTTGCGCGGGCTTTCTGGGGATAAAGCCGGCGAAGTCCCCGTTTAATGCATGTCACCCAAAAGCGCGCAGCGGTTCGAGAACAACGACATGCATGAAAACCACACCTCAGCGCGTCGCATGGACCGTTACGGGCGCGCCGCGCTTTAGGGCAATTCCAGGAAAAGTGTGTAACGGTTTTCCGTCCGGAATTGCGTAGAAACAATTAGTTAGAGCGGTTCGGCGATTCCATGAAACGCTGAACCGCTCCAGGTCTTTCCCGGCCGCTCAAGCCTGGTCGTTGATCAGTCTTCTCAAGAGTTCCAGTTCCTGCGCCAGCGTGTTGTCGGCGCCCGAAAGGTCCTCGATCTTGCGCACCGCATGCAACACGGTCGTATGGTCGCGGCCGCCGAAGCGCCGTCCGATCTCGGGCAGCGAGCGCGGCGTCATCACCTTCGACAGATACATGGCCACCTGCCGCGGCTTGACGATGGTGCGCGTGCGCCGATTGGACAGAAGCTCGGTCTTCGACACGTTGTAGTGGCGCGCCACGATGCGCTGGATGTCCTCGATGCGCACTCGCTTCGGCTCGCCCGAGCGATAGATGTGCCCGAGGATCTCGTCGATACGGTCGATGCTGATCTGCGGTTCGAAGGACTGTCTGAACAGGAGCTGGTTGAAGGCGCCTTCCAACTCTCGTCCGCTTCCGGTCACCGTGCGCGCGACATGGTTGAGGATCTCGTCCGAAATATCGAGCGAGGCATCGTCGACCTTGGCCGTGGCGAGGCGCAGCTTCAGCATGCCGAGACGCATTGCGAAGTCCGGCGCCGACATTTCCAGGGCCACGCCGCCATTGAGGCGGGAGCGCACGCGCGGCTCCAGCGACTCCAGCTCGGACGGCGGCCGGTCGGCGGCAACCACCACCTGCTTGGCGCTGTCGAGCAGCATGTTGATCAGGTGGCAGAACTCATGCTGGATCGACTTGCCCTGCAGGAACTGCATGTCGTCGATGATCAGGAGATCGATATCGCGCAGTTGCTCCTTCAACGTTAGCGCGTTGTTGTCGCGGATGGCGGTGGCGAAGCGCCACATGAAATACTCGGCCGTCAGGTAGACGACGCGCGATTTCGGGTTGTGTATCAGCGATTCCGCCGCGATCGCCTGCAGAAGATGCGTCTTGCCGAGGCCGACCGTCGCATGAAGGAAAAGCGGGTTGAAGCGCACCGCGCTCGACTGCGATTCCGCCACGGCCTTGGCGGCGGCGAAAGCCACCCGGTTCGACGGGCCTTCGATGAAGGAACTGAAGGTGTAGCGTGGATCGAGCGGCGACCCCAGCACATTGTGCCGGAACTCGGTCTCTGCGGGCACGCCCGGGCGCGGCGCCGGAGCCCGTTCGACCCTGCCTGTCGCGGCGGTGCCCGCGGCGAGCGCCGTCTGCGTCTGTCGGGTCATCTTACGCGCCGGCGTCACCTCAGGCTCGACGCCATTGCGTGTCTGGCGCGTGGCGGTGCGCACCACGATCTCGATCTTGAGGACTTCGGGATCCTCGTGCTTCCACAATTCCGCGATCAGATCGAGATAGTGGCCGTTGATCCACGACCGCAGGAAGGCCGTGGGTACCGAGATGCGGACAATGCCGCGGGAAGCCTCGGCAACCTTCATGCGGCCAAACCAGCTTGAATAGACCTCAGCTCCCAGGCGCGCCTTCAGCTGGGCCTTGACGCGCTCGAACTTCTGTTCCGCGTCGCTGGAACCCGCCATGCTGTCCCCTCCGACGAATGTTGTTGGGAATGGGAGTTCGCTGGTTAGCTCCCTTTCGATGCCGCTCTGCATGATCGAGTTCCTTGTCCTTTTGTACCCTTTTCCGCCGGGGATGCGCCTCCTGCATCCATGTTTCCGGCGACCGTATCTTCGCTGCGACACCACCGCCGCCGCCGGCAGGTGATCATCGCCTCGTAACAAAGGGACCGGTGCCAGCTCTTGCAAGCTGGGCCGTTCTCGACACACCAGGGCAATGCGATGCCATCCGGCGAAAACGCCGGCTCCATCGACCTGCCATGTACAATTACGCCAGTCCCCTACCGCCTCGAAAAGACAAATCAAGCCCGTTCGCGGAATTGATCCACGTCATGAATTCTGCCATTTTGTGGTGGCCGATTCAGGCTGGGTTGAAGGCCAAGAGCCCGTCCCTTCGATGGATGGACATTACCGAAATCGCTGTGGATAGGGCAAGGCCACGACTAACGGATTTTTAACGAATCTGGTTAGCGGAGACGGGTTCGGAGCGGGTGCCGCAACGGCATATTTTGACAAAGCCATTGTGATTCAAACCCTTTTCCGGCGAATATGAAAATGGCCGCTCGGCACGAAATTTTCTGAAATAATTCGCTTGACAGCTACTTGTCCCCCGCCGCTCGAACGCGATGTGAACAAGCTGTGGATCACCATCCACAGGCGTTTGAAATATATAGCTAATTTCTGACAGCCGAATTTTGGTCAGCGCCCGCTTTCGGCATAACGGAATATCAGTGCGCATGTATATGCCGGCAAAGTAAACCGGATTTTGAAATCCAGCCTGGACGCGATCTCGGGGCGTTCTTTTTAAGTACTTGCCGGCAAACGAAAAAACCCGGCGTCATCCGCCGGGTTCGAAGAACGCAAGTTTAGTAAAGGCTTATCAGGCAGTCAGTACCTTGAGCCGGTGCGCCAGTCTGGAAACCTTGCGCGACGCCGTGTTCTTATGGATCACGCCCTTCGTCGCGGCGCGCATCAATTCCGGCTCGGCAGCCTTGAACGCGGCCAGCGCGGCAGCCTTGTCGCCCGAGGCGAGCGCCTCTTCGACCTGGCGCACATAAGTGCGGACGCGCGAGCGGCGGTTCTTGTTGATCGCGGCCCGGCGGGCGATCTTGCGCGTTGCCTTCTTGGCCGAGGAGGTGTTGGCCATGGTGCCTCTCTTCTGATCTGGTGGGCGCCAGCGGTATCGCAGGGCGCAAAAAACAAACGGGCAGCCACAGGCCGCCTCGGTTGGTGCGGCTTATAGTTCAGCTTTTCCGGCGCGTCAACGCCGCTTCGCCTTCTTTTTGACGCCGGCGCCCGACCATCTTATCGGTTGGTGAAATTGGGCTTCCGCTTCTCGGCAAAGGCGGCCATGCCTTCCTTCTGGTCGTCCAGCGCAAACAGCGAGTGGAACAGCCGCCGCTCGAACCGCAAACCCTCGGCAAGCGTCGTTTCATAGGCCCGGTTGACGGCCTCTTTCGTCATCATCACCGACGGCAGCGAGAACTCGGCGATCTTGGCCGCGGCCTTCAGAGCTTCCTCAATGAGATCGCCCGCGGGCACGACGCGCGACACCAACCCGCAGCGCTCCGCCTCGG
>NZ_RZOI01000357.1:0-6096 GCF_004022645.1 Mesorhizobium sp. M4A.F.Ca.ET.020.02.1.1
ACATGGCGCAGGTCACCACGCCAACCTTCTTGCCGTCGCGATAGACCGGCGCGCCTTCGTCGGCCGGCTCCTTGCCGTCGAGCAGGACGCCGTAAATCTTGAAGCGCTCCTTGCCCTTCAGGCGGTAGTGCTCCTCGGCGCCGCGGAAGCCGGTCTTGCCGGGGCTGACGGTGAAGTCGAGGCCGAGCTCCCACAGCGTGTCGCCGGGGCCTTCATTGTCGAAGGGATATTTCTGCGAATTGTCGTAGGGGTAGAAGAGCAGGTAGCTTTCGACGCGCAGCATATCCAGCGTGGTGAAGCGGCACGGGATGATGCCCGCGCTCTTGCCCTCGTCGAGGATCCTGTCCCAGATCGTGCCGGCGTCCTGGCCGCGGCAGAATATCTCGTAGCCGCGCTCGCCGGTGTAGCCGGTGCGCGAGATCATCACCGGAAGGCCGAACAACTGCGTCTGCATATGGTGGAAGTAGTTGAGGTCGCGGATGCCCGGCACGTGCTTGGCCAGGTAGTCGACGGCGGTCGGTCCTTGCAGCGACAGGTCGTGCAGATTGTCGTCGAAGCGAAGCGAGACGTCGCGGCCCACAGCTGCCCGCTGCAACTCTTCATGGCCGGTGCCCGACCCGTGCACGACCATCCAGCTGTTGGGGCTGATGCGGTAGATGATGCAGTCATCGGTGAACTTGCCGGCCTCGTTCAGCATGCAGGCATAGGCCGACTTGCCGGGATAGATCTTCTCGACGTCGCGGGTGGTGGCGAGGTCGATCAGATGTGCGGCATGCGGCCCGGTGATGTGTACCTTCTTCAGGCCCGACACGTCCATCAGGCCGGCCTTGGTGCGGATGGCGACATATTCCTCGTCGGCATCCTTGTCGTAGGTCCAGGCGGTGCCCATGCCGCTCCAGTCCTCGAGCTTCGAGCCGAGCGCACGATGGCGGTCCGCCAAGGTCGAAAATCTCCAGGATGCCGTCATCCGATCGTCCTCCGTCCGAAAGTCATTGCTGTTCCCTGCTCCTTGGCGCGACGGCCGGAGCTTTGGCCGAATATTGACCGCAAACGACGAAGCGCTGCAATCCCCTGCAAGCAAATAATTTCATTGTCAGGCAAAATTCTTGACCTGGAACGAACGGTTCACAAACCGTAAATCCGGCTTGACAATTCCGGAATTCGGTCGGAACTTATGAAAAAAATTTCACTCTGTTGAAAGAGCGGGACGCCCGGCCGATTCGCTTCGGACGTCGAGAGAAGGGGAAAACCGATGTCCGACCTGCAGCAGCGCATCGATGCGCTGTACCGTTCCGACGTGCGCGGATCCGCGCTCCTGATCATCTGCCTGTGGGCGACGATCCTCTTCGTCCTCATCATGACATGGCCGTACATTCCGGACGCCGGCATCAAGCTGGTCGTCGCGGTCGCCGCCGCCGCCGTGCTGATCTTCAACACGGCCGCCATCCTGGCGATGGTCAACCACTACAAGGAAGACAAGGACTTCATCTACGGGCTCGACATCAAGAACGCCGATGCGTTCCGCAACCGCAAGGGGTAGACAGCATGTCCCGCTACACGCCGCCGGAACAGAGCAAGGCCGGCCAGATTTTCGACATCGCTGTCGTCGTGGTGGCCATTTTCGTGGCGCTGTGGCTGCCGCTGAAGCTCGGCCTCGCCGGAGCGGCGAAGTCCATCGATCCGCTCGACGCCAAGACCTGGGACGCGCTTGGCCAGAACGCCACCATGGCCTCGATCTGGGAGAAGCTCGGCTATACGCCCGAGACCGCGCACGACATCATCCAGAATCGGTTCCAGTACATTATCGACTGGCCGACGCTGATCATCATGGCGATCGTGCTGATCGCCTATTTCGTCTTCCTGTTCCGCGCATCGGACCGGGAATATCGCGACGTCATCAACGAAAAATTCGACGACAAGTAATCCGGGGGCACGCTCATGTGGATACCGCTGTCTTACGCCTGCTGGGGCATCTCGATCGTGCTCGCGCTGTGGATGCTCTACGACTGGTTCAAGGTCGACTCGGCCTATTCCGAAGAGGTCTTGACCTCGTCGCGCGAAGGCGAGCTTGAAGCCGTCTCCGAGAAGCACCGGATCTGAGTGGGGATTGATCGATGACGGTCGCGCTTGACAACACCACCACCATCCACGGCGACAGGGTCTCGCTGCTCCGGGTGCTCGGCCCCGCTCATGTCTGGGCGCTTGGCGTCGGCATCGTGCTGGTCGGCGAATTCACCGGCTGGAACTTCTCGGCCGACAAGGGCGGCGCGCTGGCGGCGCTGATCGTCTGCTGGATCGTCGGCCTGCTCTATACCTCGGTCGCCATGATCGATTCCGAGGTGACCTCGACCGTCGCCGCTGCCGGCGGCCAGTACGCGCAGGCCAAGCACATCGTCGGGCCGTTGATGGCCTTTAACGTCGCACTCTTCCTGGTCTTCGCCTACACGATGCTCGAAGTGTCGGACGCAATCCTGCTCGGCGACACGATAGTCGCTAAGGCCGGCGTCGAGGGGCTTACCCACAATTCCTTCATCGCCGCCACCATCGTGGTGCTGGCATGGCTCAACTATCGCGGCGTGCTGATGACGCTCAACGTCAACTTCATCATCACCGCGATCGCCTACATTTCGATCGTCATCCTGTTCTTCTCGGTGAGCCCGTGGACGCAAGGGGCGGTGCTGAAGCTCAACGAGCTGGTGACGCCCGGCAATGCGCTGCCCTATGGCTGGATCGGCGTCATCGCCGCCTTCCAGTTCGGCATCTGGTACTATCTCGGCATCGAGGGCACGACGCAGGCCGCCGAGGAAGTGCGCTCGCCGGCGCGCTCGCTGCCCTACGGCACCATGGCCGGCATGATCACCCTTCTGATCGCCGCCGCCATGACCTGGTATGTCTGCGCCTCGATGATGCCGTGGGAATATCTCGGCATCACCTATTATCCGTTGTGGGACGCCGGCAAGCTGACCGGCAGCCCGCTGCTCGAGAACCTGCTGTTCATCGCGACGCTGCTGGCAGCACTTGCCTCCGCCAATGGTTGCATTAACGATGCGGCGCGCGCCTGGTTCTCGCTCGGCCGCGACCGCTATCTGCCGAGCTGGTTCTCGGCGGTGCATCCGAGATACCGCACGCCCTACCGCTCGATCCTGTTCCTGCTGCCGATCGCGCTCGCCTTCGCCTTCATCGCCGATCTCAACCAGGCCATCACCTTCTCGATCCTGTCGGGCGTGCTGCAGTACACTTTCATGAGCATCAACATCATGATGTTCCGCAAGAAGTGGCCGCTGGGCTCGATCCGTCGCGGCTACACGCATCCCTTCCATCCGCTGCCGGCGATCGTGCTGTTCTGCCTGTGCGTGGTCACCTTCTTCGCCATCTTCCTCGGCTTCGGCTCGCAGCTGATCGCGATGACCATCTTCTATTTCCTGATCTCGCTGTGGTTCCACTTCTACCGCTACAAATTCGTGCGCCGCGGCGACCAGTTCACCATGCCGTGGCCGAAGCCGCAGGGCTATTGAGTGGAAAGAAAGCCCGCCGGCTGACAGCGGGCTCTGGCGTGTCGAGATGTCTGAGTTGACGTCAACTTTACTTGTCGGGGCGATTGCGCTTGCCGTCGTCGTCCACCTCGCCTGGCTCGCGCGCAAAAGCCGCAAACGGGCCAGGGCGGGGCTTGCCGCCGACACCGCCAGCATTCGCTCCGTCATCGCCGACGCCATCGATGTCTCGGACGGCACCGCCGGTGTCCTCACCTGGGCTGGCGCCTGGAATGGCCAACGTGCGCAGGTCCGCACTATCATCGACACGCTGGCGACGCGAAAACTGCCGACGCGATGGCTGAGCGTTACGGTCACCGAGCCTGTCGATGTGCCGGGAACCTTCGACATGATGATGCGGCCGGGTTCGGCGACCACCTTCTCCAATTTCGATCACCTCGGCCATACGCTGCCGAAGGCCGCCAGCTTTCCCGCCGAAGCGGTGCTGCGCACGGACCGCAAGGGGGTCGCCTTCCCGCAGGACGTGATCGCCGGCCATCTCGACATCTTCGCCGAGGGCCGGGCCAAGGAACTGCTGGTCACACCGAAGGGCGTGCGCATCGTCTGGCTGCTGGCCGAGGCGGAGCGGGCGCGCTACGGCGTGTTCCGGCAGGCCGCATTCGGCGACGCCAGGCTCGATCCGGCGCTGGTCGAAAGGCTGCTGCAGTCGGCCTCGGCGCTTCGCGATGCGATCAACGTGCGCAAACGGCAGGCCGCATGACCGATAGAACCGCCTCCCCTGCTCCGACGAATCCGTTTCTCGTGCTCGGCGCGGCGATCGCGCTGCCGGGGAGCGGACATGTCCTGCTCGGCGTGGCGACCCGCGGGCTGCAATTCCTGTTCTTCATGGTGATCCTAGGCTGGGTGACCACCAAGGTGGCGACACCGGACGCCAGCTTCGTCGGCCGTCATGCCGGCGGCTTCCTGATTTATGCCCTGTCGATTCTCGATGCCTACAAGATGGCGCGCATCCGCCACGCGCAGTGGGCTCACAAGGGCAGCCGGAGCGATGGCGGCACGGGCAGCGGCGCAGAGCCGCATGCGTAACTAGAGGAAAATTTTTTTCATACGATTGAATTTTGCGGACTCATTGGGTACATCATTTTTTAGCTGCAAACGCCGGGAGGCTGACATGTGTGGAATCGTCGGACTTTTCCTCAAGGACAAGTCGCTGGAACCCAAGCTCGGCGCGATGCTGTCGGAGATGCTGATCTGTCTCACCGACCGCGGCCCGGACAGCGCCGGCATCGCCATCTATGGCGCACCGGCCGGCAACGAGGCCAAGATCACCATCCAGTCAGCGAAACCTGAACACGACTTCCGCGGCCTCGACGCGGAGCTCGCCAAGGCGATCGGCGCGCCGGTGGGCATCGCCGTCAAGTCGACGCATGCGGTGATCAGGACCGCGCCGGACAAGGTCGACGCCGCGCGTGAGGCACTGCAATCGCTTCGGCCCGATATCCGCATCATGGGCGCCGGCGAAGCCGTCGAGATCTACAAGGAGGTCGGTCTGCCGGAAGCCGTCGTCGAGCGCTTCGACGTCCGCTCGATGACCGGCACGCATGGCATCGGCCACACCCGCATGGCGACGGAATCGGCGGTCACCACGATGGGCGCGCACCCCTTCTCGACCGGCGCAGACCAGTGCCTGGTGCACAATGGCTCGCTGTCCAACCACAACAATGTGCGGCGCGAGCTGATCCGCGAAGGCATGAGATTCGAGACCGAGAACGACACCGAGGTGGCAGCCGCCTATCTCTCCTCCAGGATCGCGCACGGCAAGAACCTCGGCGAGGCGCTGGAGGGCACGCTCTCCGACCTCGATGGCTTCTTCACCTTCGTCGTCGGCACCAAGAACGGCTTCGGCGTGGTGCGCGACCCGATCGCCTGCAAGCCCGCCGTCATGGCCGAGACCGACCAATATGTCGCCTTCGGTTCCGAATATCGCGCGCTCACCAAACTGCCCGGCATAGACAATGCGAGGGTCTGGGAACCGGAGCCCGCAACCGTCTATTTCTGGGAGCATTGAGTTCATGCCGGCAACCAACGTATCCCCCGCTCAGCGCGACCTGAGCCACGCCAGGGTGTTCGACCTTGCCGAGCTGTCGCTACGCGAGCTGAACCAGGCGCTGCATCAGCTGACCCCGGGCTCCAACGAGACGGCATGGGAAGTGCTCAACCCCAAGGGCAGCCATTCGGTCGCCGTCGGCGTCGACCAGCCAGTAGCCATCGATGTGCGCGGCAGCGTCGGCTACTATTGCGGCGGCATGAATGCCGGCGGCGCCATCACCGTGCATGGTTCGGCCGGCCCCGGCGTCGGCGAGAACATGATGTCGGGCTCGATCGTGATCAAAGGCGACGCCAGCCAGTATGCCGGCGCCACCGGCCGCGGGGGCCTGCTGGTCATCGAAGGCAACGCGTCGTCGCGCTGCGGCATCTCGATGAAGGGCATCGACATCGTCGTGCACGGCAATATCGGCCACATGTCGGCCTTCATGGCGCAGTCCGGCAACCTCGTGGTGCTGGGCGATGCCGGCGATGCGCTGGGCGATTCCATCTACGAGGC
>NZ_RZOI01000358.1:0-6091 GCF_004022645.1 Mesorhizobium sp. M4A.F.Ca.ET.020.02.1.1
GACAGGTCATCGATCTCCGGATCATGCAGCTTGCCGACAAGGACGGCCGAATTCCGCGCGTCGAAGTGCGCGTCAACCAAACCCCCATCACCACGATCAGCGTTGTACGGTCCATGCAGCCGGAAGAGCATCGCATCGTCATTCCCCGTCTGCTCCTGCGGCAGTCGGGCTTCACGACGATCGAGTTGAGGCCTGAGGCCTCCGTGGCTGCATCGAGGGTGACGCCTGAAGACAAAAGGTTGCTTGGGGTTGGTTTGATTGCAATGCGCGTGGCGCCATCGATCCAGTAAGGCCCGATCGACCATAGGGCACCGGCCATTGGCGCGGTCCGTTGGGGCAGGCCATGGACGAATGGCCAAGCCTGCCTTTCGCAAGCAAATTCGAGCTGTGTTTAAGTAAGCGGCTACTTTTTCTGCCGGGCCCACCTGGTCGCTTGCTCCGCCTTGTCAAGCGCAAGGAATGGCAGCAAGACCAACAGCATGGCGGCGACGGCAACGAGATTTGCCGCGTCCTCGATCACGCGAATGACGACTTTCACAGCTACTACCCCTCCCGACATAGTAATAGCCGAAATCGACCTCAACCTCAAGATGTACGGTTGAGCGTGGTATTGCCTTGGCCGGACAATTTTGGCGTCGGAGTGGGAGACTTCCCGTCAGGCGGTAACACAAATCGGGGCATGGCCAGCCGCCTCAGCCCGCGGCGGGATCGAACTGATCCGAGCGAGAAGCTTCCATGTCCTCGTGCGCGGGAGCGGTGGTCAGGTCGCGGCTGTTTTGCCGTGGCGAGCGGCCTATGACCGGCTTGAAAGCGGTGCTGAAAGCGCTTTCGGACTCGTAGCCGAGTGACGGCGCTATGGCCGAGATGGGATCATCGCTGTTCTCCAGCCTGTCGCTGGCCAGCAGCATGCGCCAGCGCGTCAGGTAATCCATCGCCGGCACGCCGACCGTTTCCCTGAACTTCAGCGCGAAGCTCGACCGCGACATGCCGGCGCGCGCGGCCAGTCCCTTCAGCGATGCGCCGGATCCTCGTGGATGGCGCCGATTGCCGCGCCCGGACTGCCCGACAGTCGCCAATTCCATGCAGTGGGTCCGGCGGCCCGAGGTGGCCGGTAGCGAAGAGGGTTGTCTTTGGGATATCATTCGACCTCGCGTAGCTGGCAGGTCAATAAAGCGCCGGCTAATATGAGGGGCCGCCCGCCGCGAGGGTGATTCCGGATCGAGCAAGGCACGCGCATGGAACCCGATGAACCCAGACGAGAGCGTCGCCTTCACCAACGTGAGATTGTCCTGAAGGAGGCCACGATCGTCGCGGGTCCTGACAACCCGGCGATTGGCTGTTCCGTCCACAATCAGCATGAAAGAGGGGCCGAACTGCGCGTTCCTGCCGACGCCTTCGTGCCGGAGCGTTTTCTCCTGCATGTGCCTGACGATGCGGCCACCTATCAAACGGTGGTGCGCTGGCGAAGGAAGGAGCGGCTTGGCGTCCAGTTCTACGGCGCACCCAACCCCGCCAAGAGCTGACCGGTTATTCCATGAAGCCGGGCCGGTTTGGTTAGGAGCGCATTGCTGTCTCGCAGCAACGAGGTGACGTCACCCTTTGAGCAGCGATGAAAGATGTGCAGGCTGACTGTCGGAGCAGTGCTTGAAGGACGCGAGAGCGATCGACCCGAACGATAAAGCGCCGGATGCTCGGCTATCGGGTCGACGAACGAAAGTTGCCCTGGCGCGTATGGCGCGCCGCAATTGGCATAGGCCAAGGCTTCCGTCCCATCGGAACAAATGGGCTTGCTGTGGGGTTTCAAGCGAGGGAAGAGCGCTGATGCCAAACCAGACCAAAGAGCGGCCCCCGCCGAAGCCAAATCCGAAAGAGGCGCAAGTCCGGCCTCATGACAAGGACGCGCCAGAACCTCAGCATGTTGATCCGCCTCCGCGAGATGTCCGAGAGGCGCCGGTTCCAAATCCAAACGGCGATAAGAAGCCTTGACCGCCGGCACGCGGCGAAAATGGCTGCTGCCTCACGGCGGCGGGCTTTCTCTTTTGGGACGGGTTGCCGTTATGCAAGGTCCGTTTTGCTTGTTAAGTGTTTGGTTTTATTGACAACTTGGCGGAGGGAGTGACAGCCATATTACTGTCTCATGTCATCTCAACCAATGAAAATCATAGGCAATATCAGTGCTTTAATCTAAAATAGCTGTCTCGCGCCGTTGCAATTCGCATCATCCAATGCCACAGTTTTTGGCGGGTAAGATGATGGGATCAGGAAATGCCGAAGATCGCTAAGGAACTTTCAGCACTGGCCGTCAGGAACTTGAAACACCCCGGATGGACCACACCGGGCAACGCTGTGTTTGCTGTTGGCGGTGTTGCCGGGCTCATGCTCCAAATCACGCCGGGCAGCGGCCGGTCATGGCTATTGCGCACAACAAACGTCAATGGCCGGCGTTGCGAAATGGGTCTTGGCGGACATGATGTGTCATTGGGCGAAGCTCGCGAGCGAGCGAGGGCAACCAAAGACAAAATCCACAACGGCATCGATCCGCTACAAGAGAAGCGCGACCGTCGCAAAACCGCGATTGAGGCCGCAAAGCGCTATCTTACATTCCGCGATGCCGTCGACAAATTTCTTGCCGACACGCTGGCGGAATTCAGAAACGAAAAGCATCGGAAGCAATGGCAATCCACGCTGGACACCTACGCAATGCCCGTCATCGGGAATCTTGCCGTTTCCGAGGTCACCAAACATCACATGGTTGAAATCCTTAAGCCGATCTGGACGACCAAGACGGAGACGGCCACGCGTCTGCGGCAACGTTGCGAACGCGTGCTTGATTGGGCAAAGGCACACGGACACCGCGAGGGCGACAATCCGGCACAGTGGAAGGGCAATCTCAATGCCATGTTGTCCAAGCCAAGCAAGGTTGCGACGGTCGATAATCAGCCCGCCGTTCAGTTGAAAGACGCGCCCACGTGGTTCGCGGCATTGCGCAAACGCGAAGGCACGGGTGCACGGGCATTGGAATTCGCGACATTGACCGCTGCGCGATCAGGTGAAGTGCGCGGTTTGGAATGGTCGGAAATCGATTGGAACGACAAATTGTGGACAGTGCCGGCGTCGCGAATGAAAATGAAGCGCCCGCACGTTGTGGCGCTATCCGATGCGGCAATGACAATCCTAACTGCGATGAAAGAGGCCGCGACCGCCGACACAGAATATGTGTTTCCGGCGATCCGGGGCGGCATGCTGTCCGACATGACGTTGAGTGCGACCATGAGACGGATGCACGAAAGCGAGATCGAGGCGGGCCGCACGGGCTGGCTCGACAAGAACTCGAAGCGTCCAGCCGTGCCCCATGGGCTGCGGTCAACGTTTTCGGATTGGGCAGGGGAGTTGTCAGATTATCCAAGAGACATGCGGGAATTTGCGCTCGCCCATGCCATCAACAGCGACGTTGAGGCCGCATATCGGCGTGAAACCATGATTGTGAAGCGCCGCGCCATGATGAGCGATTGGGCCGCATTTTTGCAGGGCGGGAAAACGCCAAGCTCTATGACGTGAGCTTTGGCAACGCAGTTCGCAAAGCCGCAATCGGCGACGCAGCCGAATTGGTTGATTTGCTGCATTCGGACAGCAAACGTGCGCTGTTAGGCGATCTAGTTGAAGAACTCGCATCACGTCCACAGGACAAAGAACGTGCTCCTACGTGCGTTCGGAACGCCGTGACAAGCGCACACCGACACCACCGCCATTTTCAGGGATGAACTCGATGCCGGCATTCTCAAGCGTTTTTTGGAGGAGGTATCGCGTTCCAGTTTGAGGAACAGAACGGTCGTTCTCGAAATTGCGAATGGTAACAGCACTCGCGCCGGAGCGGGCGGCGAGATCCTCTTGCGTCCATTTCAACAGCGCTCGTGCGGCGCGACATTGAGAAGAATCCATTCCGCAAACTGGTGATAACTCCCGAAAATCGCAAGCCTTTTCGGAAAACGTTGACATACTCTTTCTAAAAACAAATAATCCTTTCGTTTTTAGAAAGCGGCCGCATCGAATGCGCGAACACTCGACGCGGCCTCACCACAACCCAGCTGTTAGGAGCTCGGATCATGCCTGATTCCGACAATAGCATGAGTGCGTTTTTCGTCACCCGGCGGCGCTTGCTGGCGGGCACGGCCACGGCCGCGGCGGCATGGCCCTTCCATGGAAAGTCTTGGGCCGCCGAACTGACGGACGGCAGCAGCGCGGCCGATCCTGCTCTTCGTCTGTGTGGGAACTGGCAAAAGATCCACGATGAGACACTGGCGCTGTGCCGCGAACAGCAGCGGTTGGAGACACAACTCGCCAGGACGGTCGGCTTTCCCTGCGCCAAGGTGCGGCTTGCCGATGGTAAGGACGTGACGCTCCATTCCATCGAGAGACTGAACGATGCCTACTCTCCTGAATATGAAGTCGAATGGGGCAGGGCGCTTGCGGATTTCGCGGCACACCAGGTGCGCTGGGACGTTGCTGATGATGAGATCGGCTATTCGAGAACAGACGAACTGATCCGGCAATCGGAAACAGCCGAAAGCGCACTTCTGGATGATCTGACGCAGACAGCGGCCACGTCCATCGAAGGCATTTTGGCCAAGCTTACGGTCATCCTGCGTGACGGTGAGCACTGGGAACATCCAGACGATTTCCCCTGGCCGCATATCCGATCTGTGCTGGATGACCTCGCCCGCCATCATAAACGTCGATCCAGCGACGATCGCCGGATCGATCGGACAACCGTTAGTTGACTGCTCTTATAGGCGGAGAGGAAGCAGTCTGCTTCGAAGGAAGCCAGATCGGTGGCCGCCGTCACGGCGTTTCGCTGAACGCTTGCTGTGTCAGCCTGAGGGGCGCCCACCGAAGCAGATAAGCGGCCAGTTGTGTGCGGTTCGATCCAAAGTCGCCCTGCTTGAGCAACCCATCTTGATGGGCGCGAGGCCGACTATCGTTTCTGGTTTGCCGCGTTCGTTCGCATTGGCGACGCTCCTGATGGACATGGCCCACATGGGTTCAAGGAATAGCCTCGCTGCCGCGACCGCGGCGTCTCGATGAAGGCCAGCTTTCCGCGCAGTGTGCATCACCCTCATCACAACTTGTCGCCCTCGTCTTGCCGACGCCACGAAACGGGATTGGTGATCCAGCGACTGATGTCGGATTCATGCCAGCCTGAACCGTGGACACTGATTTGGATCTGGCGTGGGAAGGTGCCTTCGGCGATCTTGCGGTAGATGGTGGACCGGGACAGACCGGTCCGGGAAAGGACGGTTTTCAAGCGGATGATACGGTCTGGTTCGGGCATGGTCGCGCCGCCTCCTGTCGACTGTTTCTGACTGCTCCTGATCCAGAGAGGACAGACACTTACGGGCGCGCAAGAGGGTTTTCCGGGTCGTCGTGCCCCAGCGTGGAGACGGCGGCAAATCGGACTTGTCTGGAGTCCAATGCCTCGCCCCGCCCAAGGTCGATGCCATGATTGAAGGCGAGTTCCAAGCCGAGGCGACGCGCTGATTCGAAGGCGATGCCAAGGTCCCTCCTGCGGTTGGCCACGATGGATTCAAGATATTTCCTCAAGCATAGGAAGCACCGCAGGCCGGACGCATGGGACAAGCGGCATGAGCGAGATTGAGGAGTGCTTATACCGGCGGGCTTTGCATTTGCCTTATCGACAACCCCGCGATAGGAACGAATTCGGCTTAAGCGGGGGGGGGTATGAATCAGAATTTTCAGACAGCGTTGCGGATAGTGCGTAACAGGTTCATCCGGCATGCATGGACGAGCACTCAACAGCGCTGGACGACTTCCTTCGTTGTAGCCGGTCTTATCCTCGCGACGATAGTCATGCCTTCATTCGGCATTGCAGTGTTCGGTACCGCCTTCGCTGGTTGGTGGCTTGCCGTGTTCATCATGACCGGCGTTTGCGGCCTTGTCGGCAACCGCGTCGGAATTGGCCGTGAGAAGGCGAGAATGATGCGTCAGGCGGAGGCGGACCGGGGTCAATGACGCTTAAGATTTTCACGTGCCTTTGCTTCGGCACCCTTGCAAAGAACTAGCCTGCCAACTACAT
>NZ_RZOI01000359.1:0-6090 GCF_004022645.1 Mesorhizobium sp. M4A.F.Ca.ET.020.02.1.1
GTTCCACTTCATGCCGTTCAAGGTGCCGGCAGCCTTTGCGGCCTGGTACTTGGTGCTGCATTCCTTCGCGGTCAGGCCCTTGGCCGCGTTGTCGTCGTCGGCGGCGGCCGCCTTGGAGTCGGACTTGGCCGCATCGCTTGCCTTCGCCGTCTTCTTGGCGGGCTTGGTGTCGGTGGTTGCGGCGGCATCGGTGCCGCATTCAGCCTTGCGGAACTGGTTCCACGTCTGGCCGTTAAGTGTTCCGGCGTCCTTTGCCGCGTTATACTTGGTGCTACACTCGGCGATGGTAAGCGCGTTGGCCGGCGCCGCCAGGAACAAGGTTGCGACGGCTAATCCCGTCAAGGTTGCAAGTCGATGGATGAGCATGGCGTTTTCTCCGTTGCTGTCGCCCATAGGTTGTCCCTTTGCGAAACCAATAGCCCTCAACGCCCGCCCGCGCCAGATGCTACCAGCGCGGACGCCCTCACAAACTGTGTTCCTCCCGATAAGGTGATGGAATCCTTGCGATCTGGTCCGCCTGAGCAAGGTTTGCGGGGCGAATCTACAGCCAACGGACCTGCAACGCCTGGTCCATTGCCGCAAGACTGGACGGCCATGTTAGGCTGTCGAATCACTTGACCAGCCCAGCACAATGATTTTCTAAGGAATGGTAATATATAATCACGAAATGTGATGATCGGGTGCGGCTCAATTGTGGCAATACGGGCGGCTGAAAAACCGACGGGGATCTAGAAACGCATGGCAGGGCAGTATTTTGGCACCGACGGCATTCGCGGACGCGCCAACAAGTTTCCGATGACGGCCGAGGTCGCCATGCGGGTCGGTATGGCGGCAGGCCTTTCGTTCCAGCGCGGCAGCCATCGCCACCGCGTCGTGCTCGGCAAGGACACGCGGCTTTCCGGCTACATGATCGAGAACGCGATGGTGTCGGGCCTGTGCGCGGCCGGCATGGACGTGTTCCTGCTTGGCCCCATTCCGACGCCGGCGGTCGCCATGCTGGTGCGCTCGCTGCGCGCCGACATCGGCGTGATGATCTCGGCCTCGCACAATCCGTATTATGACAACGGCATCAAGCTGTTCGGCCCCGACGGCTATAAGCTCTCCGACGAGATCGAGGAGCGCATCGAGGGCATGCTGGACAAGGATATCGAGCTGGCGCTTGCTGATTCCGACGGGCTCGGCCGCGCCAAGCGCGTCGACGGGGTGCACGACCGCTATATCGAATTCGCCAAGCGTACGCTGCCGCGCTCAATGTCGCTGTCGGGCCTCAGGATCGTCGTCGATTGCGCCAACGGCGCCGCCTACAAGGTGGCGCCCGAGGCACTTTGGGAACTCGGCGCCGAGGTCGTGGCCATCAATGTCGAGCCCAACGGCTTCAACATCAACAAGGAATGCGGCTCGACCCATCCGGCCGGCCTGCAGAAGAAGGTGCATGAAGTGCGCGCCGATATCGGCATCGCGCTCGACGGCGACGCCGACCGGGTGGTGATCGTCGACGAGAACGGCGCCATCGTCGATGGCGACCAGATCATGGCACTGATCGCCGAGTCCTGGCACCAGAGCGGGCGTCTGGCCGGCGGCGGTGTCGTGTCGACAGTGATGTCCAACCTCGGCCTCGAACGCTTCCTCGGCGACATGAAGCTGCAGCTGCACCGTACCAAGGTGGGAGACCGCTATGTCGTCGAGCACATGCGCGCGCATGGATTGAATGTCGGCGGCGAGCAATCCGGCCACATCGTGCTCTCGGATTTCTCGACCACGGGCGACGGGCTTGTGTCGGCGCTGCAGGTGCTGGCCTGCATCAAGCGGCAGAACCGGCCGGTCAGCGAGCTGTCAAAGAAGTTCGAGCCGGTTGCGCGCATCCTCGATCGCCGCCTGAGTGCGCGAAGCAATCCAGCTCTGCAAGCCCGCCGTCAGGCGGGCTTTTTTGTCCGTGCGCGAGCGATGCGGTCGGCCCTGTTCGCAATGCGACTCTATCTAAAATTGTATAGATTCGTGGTTAATCGGTACGGTTAAACGGCTTTTAACCTTTGCAATTCATTATCCAAACCCGAAGTCAATCATCTTCGGGCGGGTGTCGTCCCGAGGCTTCTTAGGGGTGACAGCATGTTCAATACAAGAATGGCATTGTTTGCCGCGCTGTTCGCGGGGATGGCGGCACCAGCGCTCGCAGCCGATCTTACGGAGCCGCCAGTGGTCGAAGCGGCGCCGCCGCCGGTCGCCTACGAGCAGCCGGTCGAAGTCGGCGGCTGGTACATCCGCGGCGATATCGACTATCACTGGTCGAATTTGGGTAGCATCGACTACATCACGTACGGGCCGCCGCCCGGCACCAACGATTTCGATTTCGGCGACCTAAAGGGCGGGTTCTCGCTCGGCGGCGGCGTCGGTTATAAGGTCAATGACTACTTCCGCACTGATCTAACTGCCGATTACTGGTTCAAGTCAGACTTCAACGGCCAGACCTCGGATCTCGTCACGACATCGACCGAGGTTTCGAAGATGAGCGCCTTCCTTCTGCTGGCTAACGCGTATGCCGATCTCGGCACCTATCACGGGATCACGCCTTATGTCGGCGCCGGCATCGGCGGCGCGCGTATCAAGTGGGACACGGTCCGCGATCCGAACACCACCGAGACCAACCCCGGGTCGACCAACTGGCGTTTTGCCTACGCGCTCATGGCGGGCGCTTCCTATTGCTTGACCGACAAGATCATCTTTGACGCGGGCTACCGCTTCAGCCACATCCAGGGCGGCCGCATGTTCGAGTTTGATACGACTAGCTCGGGTCCTGGCTTCGACCACGGCATAAGCACGCACGAGGTACGCGGCGGTCTGCGCTATCAGTTCGGCGGCAACAATGGGTGCGCAGCGCCGGTAGTGGCCTATCAGCCTGAGCCGGAGCCGATCTACACCAAATAAGCTCTTCGAGATCCGAGAGTTCCTCAACCGCCCGGCTTTTCGCCGGGCGGTTTTCTGTTTGAGCTATTTGCCCGAACGAAAACTCTTCGCGATCAATTCGCTAACCGTCTGTTATCCTTAACCGGCACTTAACCACTATGGTTAACAATGCTCCTTGAAAAACGGTGCTGCGCTGCGGCGCGCGCCAAGTTCGGGAGCCGGGGACATGGTATTCAAATCGCGTATAGCGCTGGCGCTGGCCGCCATCGTGCTGATGCCGGTGACGCAGGCGCTGCCGGCCGACTACGATCCGCCGATCTATGTCGACCAGGCGCCGGACTACGTGCCGGTCGAGGTCGGCTCGGGATGGTACCTGCGCGGCGATATCGGCTACGCCTTCAACAAGCCCTACGACTTCTCGGAGTCGCCAACCGGCGTCATCACCGATGTCAGCGCGCTGTCCGCATCCGTCGGCATGGGTTACCACTTCAACGACTACTTCCGCGGCGAGCTGAATTTTGGCCTGCTGCCGACGAGCAAGTTCGACAACCAGTATGTCACCACCTGCGAGGGCACCGAGACGACGACCGTGACCGACAACACTTCGGGCACCATCGTCAGCCAGGTGTCTGGGCCCAGCACCCGGTCCTGTAACGGCTCGGACTATACGCGCAACAAGGCCTATGACGTCATGGCCAGCGCCTTCGTCGATCTCGGCACCTATGTCGGCTTCACCCCTTATCTCGGCGGTGGCGTGGGGCTGGCCTACAGCACCTACACGCTGGCCCAGGGCGCCAGGGACTGCGAGAACGACTCGACCTCGGTTGTTGGCGGCGGCAACACTACGACGACCAGCTTCAGCTGCTTTGATTCGAGCGTCTATGACGGCACGGTCACGCGCGAAAGGCAGTTCAACATGGCCTATATGCTTGGCGCCGGCTTCGCCTACCAGGTCAGCAAGAATGTCGCGCTCGATTTCGGCTACGAATATGTATCGGTGCCGGGGCTGAAGTACGCGACCATCGACAACGTCGGCACGCCGACGATCCACAAGGGCATCGACTATCAGCAGGTCAAGGTCGGGCTGCGTTACGATCTCTGGTGAGGTTCGCATCAGCAAGGACAAGCGCCATGGCGGGTCATGTGATCCGCCATTTGCTTTTGCCATCACCACCGGCCGCTGCGATGCGAATATCCCGTCAGCGACAAAAACTTTGCTCTTGACGCCGGAAGCCTGAACGCATATCGCCGTCCGTGGGCCACCCCTCCCCAACGAGGGGCCACTATCTGGAAGGATAGACCACGATGACGACGCTTACGAAGCCCGGACTCCGTCCGGCAAACCCCAATTTCTCCTCAGGTCCTTGCGCAAAACGCCCCGGCTGGTCGGTCGAGGCGCTGACCAAGGCTCCGCTCGGACGCTCGCATCGCGCCAAGATCGGCAAGAGCAAGCTCGAGCAGGCGATCGAGCTGACGCGCGAGATCCTCAAGGTTCCCACCGGCTACCGCATCGGCATCGTGCCGGCGTCCGACACCGGCGCGGTCGAGATGGCGCTGTGGTCGCTGCTCGGCGAGCGCGGCGTCGACATGGTCGCCTGGGAGAGCTTCGGCTCCGGCTGGGTGACCGATGTGGTCAAGCAGCTGAAGCTCGCCGACGTGCGCAGGTTCGAGGCCAGCTATGGCGCGCTTCCGGATCTGGCCAAGGTCGATTTCGACCGCGACGTCGTCTTCACCTGGAACGGCACCACATCGGGCGTGCGGGTTCCGAACGGCGATTTCATTCCTGCCGACCGGAAGGGCCTGACGATATGTGACGCGACGTCGGCCGCCTTCGCGCAAAGGCTCGACTTCGAAAAACTCGATGTCGTCACCTTCTCCTGGCAGAAGGTGCTGGGCGGCGAGGGCGCGCATGGCATGCTGATTCTGTCGCCGCGCGCCGTCGAGCGGCTGGAGACATACAAGCCTGCATGGCCGCTGCCGAAAATTTTCCGCCTCACCTCGGGCGGCAAGCTGATCGAAGGCATCTTCAAGGGCGAGACGATCAACACGCCGTCGATGCTGTGCGTCGAGGACTATCTCGACGCGCTTCATTGGGCGAAGTCGATCGGCGGCCTTGACGCCCTGATCGCCCGCGCCGACGCCAATGCGGCGGTGCTCGACCGTTTCGTCGCCACCTCGTCATGGCTTGGCCATCTCGCCGCCGATCCGGCGACGCGCTCGAACACATCGGTCTGCCTGTCCTTCACCGATCCGCAAGTCGCGGCGCTCGACGCCGACGGGCAGGCGGCTTTCGCCAAGGCGCTGGTCTCGGCGCTCGACAAGGAAGGTGTGGCCTACGACATCGGCGCCTACCGCGACGCACCGCCCGGCCTGCGCATCTGGTGCGGCGCGACTGTCGAGACCTCCGATCTCGAGGCGCTGCTGCCCTGGCTCGACTGGGCTTTTGCCGCGCAAAAGGCGTCGCTGAAGGCAGCTGCCTGAGTTTCCCGTGGCGGCCATCGGGGCCGCCCATTTCCAAACGGATCAATCCCTTTCGAAGGAGGCCGCCATGGCGCCCCGCGTTCTCGTCTCAGACAAACTTTCCACCACCGCTGTGCAGATCTTCAAAGACCGCGGCATCGAGGTCGACTATCTGCCCGACCTCGGCAAGGACAAGGAAAAGCTGCTCGAAGTCATTGGCCAGTATGACGGCCTCGCCATCCGCTCGGCCACCAAGGTCACCGAAAAGCTGATCAACGCCGCCACCAGGCTCAAGGTTGTCGGCCGCGCTGGCATCGGCGTCGATAATGTCGACATCCCGGCGGCAAGCCGCAAGGGCATCATCGTGATGAACACGCCCTTCGGCAATTCGATCACCACCGCCGAGCATGCTGTCGCCATGATCTTCGCCCTTGCCCGCCAGATTCCGGAAGCGAACGCCTCGACGCATGCCGGCAAGTGGGAAAAGAACCGCTTCATGGGCATCGAGATCACCAGCAAGACGCTCGGTGTCATCGGCTGCGGCAATATCGGTTCGATCGTCGCCACCCGCGGCGTCGGGCTCAAGATGCATGTTATCGCCTTCGACCCGTTCCTGTCTGACAGCCGCGCCGAGGAGCTCGGCGTCGAGAAGGTCGAGCTCGACGAGCTCTTCGCCCGCGCCGATTTCATCACGTTGCACACGCCGCTGACCGACAAGACGCGCAACAT
>NZ_RZOI01000035.1:0-19614 GCF_004022645.1 Mesorhizobium sp. M4A.F.Ca.ET.020.02.1.1
CCCTACAACACCTATCTGATCAACGGCCTGCCGCCGACGCCGATCGCCAACCCAGGCCGAGCGGCGCTTGAGGCCGTCGCCAACCCGTCGAAGACCGATGACCTCTATTTCGTCGCCGACGGCACTGGCGGCCACGTCTTCGCCGCGACGCTCGAAGAGCATAACCAGAACGTTGCCCGCTACCGCGCGCTGCAGAAGAAGCAGGCCGAGGACGCCGCCAAGGCCGGCGCCGCAAAGGTCGAGGGCCAGACCGACGCGCCGGCCGATGGGGATGCGGGTGGCGACGCCGGCGGCGATGCGGGCGCCGCCCAATAGCGATAAACGGTTTTTGAACTTGTCCCTTGGCACTCGGCGGCAAGGGGCGCATTGATATTTTGACGGCGGCGCCTGATTGGAGAGCGCTGAGTTTATGGAGCAATTCCAGGAAAAGCACGGAACGGTTTTCCGTCTGGAATTGCGTGGAAACAAATAGTTGGAGCGGTTGGGCGATTCCATGAAACGCTGGACCGCATCGGTTGCGCGGTCATCCGCGGCCGCGCGCAAGGGGGCGCAAGGGCATCATGAATCTGCAAAGCATGACCGGTTTTGCACGGGCGGTCGCCGAATATGACGGCAATTCGATCGCCTGGGAGGTGAAGTCGGTCAACGGCAAGAGCATCGAAGTCAGATTGCGGCTGCCGCAAGGCTTCGAGCGGCTGGAGCCGGCCGTTCGGCAGACGATCCAGAAGCGTTTTTCGCGCGGCAATTTCCAGGCGACGCTGACGGTCGGCCGCGCTGCCGGCCATCAGGTGCAGCCGGTGGTCAACGAGGCCTTCCTCAAGGATCTGGCCGGGCTTGCCAAGCGCCTGCAGGAACAGTTTGGTGTTGCTCCCGCCACCGCCGACGGGCTGCTTGCGCTACGTGGCGTGCTCGACATTCCCGAGACCATCGAAACCGAGGAGGCGCGGGCGGCGCTCGACGGCGCTATTCTTGCGTCGCTCGAAACGGTGCTGACCGGGCTGGAAATGGCGCGCCAGGGCGAGGGCGCCGCGCTGCGTTTGCTGCTTGCCGGCCACATCGACGCCATCGAGGCGCTGACGCTGAAGGCCGAGGCCGATCCGTCGCGCGAGCCGGCGGCGATCCGCGACCGCATCGCCGAGCAGGTCCGCCTGTTGATGGACGCATCGGCCAATCTCGACGCCAGCCGCCTGCACCAGGAAGCGGCCTTCCTCGCCACCAAGGCCGACATTCGCGAGGAGATCGACCGGCTGAAGACGCATGTCGCTTCCGCGCGTGTGCTGCTTGCCAATGGCGGCGCCATCGGCCGCAAGCTCGATTTTCTGGCGCAGGAATTCAACCGCGAATCGAATACGCTGTGCTCGAAGTCGAATGCCGCTGCGGTCACCGCCATCGGGTTGGAACTGAAGGCGGTCGTCGATCAGTTTCGTGAACAGGTTCAGAATCTGGAGTGACCCGGATGGTTGCCAAGGAGCCGATGGTTGCCAGGGATCTGGGGGCCCGCATCCGCCGCCGCGGTCTGATGCTGGTCCTGTCGTCGCCATCCGGCGCCGGCAAGTCGACGATCGCGCGCAACCTCCTGGAAAAAGATACCAGCCTGGAGCTGTCGGTTTCCGTCACCACCAGGCCGCGCCGCGGCTCGGAGATCGAAGGCGTACACTATCACTTCCGCACCATGCGCGAGTTCGAGCGGCTGCGCGATTCCGACGCCCTGCTCGAATGGGCCGAGGTGCACGGCAACTGCTACGCCACGCCGCGCGAGCCGGCGGAACTGGCGCTGGCGCAGGGACGCGACATGCTGTTCGACATCGACTGGCAGGGCGCCCAGCAGCTCAAGGAGAAGATGCGCGCCGACATCGTCTCGATCTTCATCCTGCCGCCGTCTATGAAGGAATTGAAGGCGCGGCTGAAGCGCCGCGCCGAGGACCAGGAGCAGGTGATAGAAACCAGGCTGAAGAACGCCCGCCTCGAGATCGAGCACTGGAAGGAATACGATTTCGTCATCGTCAACGACGATCTCGACCGCGCCTTCGCCGAGGTGCGCGGCATCGTCACCGCCGAGCGCCTGCGCCGCGATCGCCGCCCCGGCCTGTTCGACTTCGTCTCGGGGCTGCTGGACGAGAAGACGGAGTAGAGCGGCATTTTAGCCTCGCCGAGCCGCGCGGCTAGTGCGGCTCAGTGTTTCATGGAATCGCTGACCTCGCTCTAAGTATTTGTTTTTACGCAATTCCGGACGGAAAGCCGGTACGCACTTTTCCTGGAATTGTGCTTACCGCCATCCCTCTTGCTTGTGGCGGCAGGGGGATTGCCGTGGAACATAGTTTCCCTTCGCCCATTGTTGATTTGAGGCCGAGGGGGAGCGCGTTCCGTGACGCTGGTATGGTGCAATGGCCGAAGTGCGAGAACCAGTCGCAGCCGCAGACGACGATGAGACACGCAGGGCGACGCCTGCCGCGCTCAACCGCTTCGTCATCGTAATCGGCGCCTCCGCCGGTGGGGTGGAACCGCTGAAGCTGATCGTCAGCGACCTGCCCGCCGATCTGCCGGCAGCCGTGTTCGTCGTGCTGCATGTCGGCCAGGTCAGCTATCTGGCGGAAATCCTTGATCGCGCCGCCCGGCTGAAGACCTCGGTCGCCAGGAACGGCGCGACCTTCAAGACCGGCAATGTCTATGTGGCTCCCCCGGGCTTCCACCTTCTGCTGCATGGCGACCACATGATGCTGAGACGCGGACCGCGCGAAAATCTGGCTCGGCCGGCCATCGACCCGCTTTTCCGGTCGGCCGCGCTGAGCTACGGCGCCAGTGTCATCGGCGTGCTGTTGTCAGGCTCCCTTTCCGATGGCACGGCGGGCCTCAGGGCCATCAAGGCGGTCGGCGGGCTGGCCGTCGTCCAGCACCCGAGCGACACGCTGGTGCCGGCTATGGTGCGAAGCGCGCTGCATCATGTCGATGTCGACCATTGTCTGCCCGCCGCGCAGCTGGGTGGCTTGCTGGCAAGGCTGGCAGCCGAGCCGGCTGGCAAAACCTTGCCCGCCCCGTCCAGTGTCAGGCTGGAGGCGGCGGTCGCCGCGCAGGAGCATTCGACCATGAAGAAAGAAGATCGACTCGGCGAATTGTCGGTGTTTACATGTCCGGAATGCCACGGGCCCCTGTGGGAGATCGAAGACGGTGACATGCTGCGCTATCGGTGCCATACCGGGCATGCCTTCACCGCCGACGCGATGATGGAGGCCCAGGCGGTCGAGGCGGACGAGATATTGTGGAGCCTGCTGCGCTCGCATCAGCAGCGTGCCGAATTCACCCGGCGCATGGCCGAGCGAGAAAAGACGAAGGGTCGCTCACAGTTCGCCACGCAGTGGGACAAAAGAGCCAAGGAATACGAGGCGGACGCCAGGGTGATCGAGCGCATCCTGGAAAGCAGGCGAACGCAGGTAACGGACGATGGCGCAATCACCGAAGAAGGCAGCAGGAAGGAAAAAGCGGGCTAGCCAAGACGATGGCACGAGAGCGCCTGCCGATGGGTCCTTTCCCATCATCGGCATAGGCGCGTCGGCGGGTGGCATCGGGGCACTGCAGAAATTCTTTCCGGAAGTTCCGGCCGACAGCGGTTTTGCCTATGTGGTGATCCAGCATCTGGACGCCGAGCATGAGAGCGTGCTGGCAAGCATCATCCAGCGTTGCACCTCGATCGAGACGCACACCGCGGCCGAGGGTATAGAGATCGAGCCGGACAAGATCTACGTGATCCCGCCGGGGGTCTCGGTGACAGTCGAAAACCGTCGTTTCCACGTCGCCAGAATGGCGACCACGCGCGCCAGGCGAACGCCGATCGACGACTTCTTCACCTCGCTTGCGCAGGAGCAGGTGGAAAACGCGGCCGGCATCATCCTTTCCGGGACGGGCAGCGACGGCACGATCGGGCTGCGGGCGATCAAGGAGCGCGGCGGGCTCACGCTCGCGCAGGAAAGCGCCGAGTATGACGGCATGATGCGCAGCGCCGTCCAGAGCGGGCTCGTCGACATGGTGGTTCCGGCCGAGGACATGGCCGAGAAGCTGGTCAGCTATTTCCGCCACCCCAGCCGCATCGACAGCGAGCGCGACCGCCACAAGCGCGACGTCGCCGAGCAGCTTTCGCGGATCGCCGCCTTGCTTCGCATGCGCACCGGTCATGATTTCAGCGGCTACAAGGACAACACGATCCTGCGGCGCATCCAGCGCCGCATGCAGGTGCTGCAGATCGACGATCCGGCTGCCTTCTACGAAAGGCTGCGCGAGGAGCCGCAGCAGGTGGATCTCCTGTTCCAGGACCTCCTCATCGGCGTGACCAGCTTCTTTCGCGATCCGCATGCGTTCGATGCGCTGGAGCGCCTTGTCATCCCCAGGCTTTTCGAGGGACGCAAGCCGGACGAGACGATCAGGGTCTGGGTGCCGGGCTGCGCCACCGGCGAGGAAGCCTATTCGATTGCCATGCTGCTCAGGGAGAACGCGCCGCGCGGTGCCGCTTCGCCCAACCTACAGATCTTCGCCACCGATATCGACGAGCGCGCTCTGGAAGTTGCCCGCGCCGGGCGCTATCCGGCAACCATCGCGACCGACATCACGCCGAAGCGGCTGAAAGAATTCTTCTCCCGCGAGGACGGTACCTACCGTGTCGCGTCCGAGCTTCGCGAGGTCTGCCTGTTTTCGTCGCACAACCTGCTGCGCGACCCGCCCTTTTCCAAGCTCGACCTGATCGCCTGCCGCAACCTGCTGATCTATATGGGTCCGGAGTTGCAGGAGAAGATCGTGCCGATCTTCCACTACGCCCTGCGCAACAATGGCTACCTGTTCCTCGGATCCTCCGAGAACGTCACCCGTCACGGGCGGCTGTTTTCGACGATCGACAAGCCCAGTCGCCTGTTCCAGAAGCGTGCCGGCATCACGGCGCAGCGGCTGCCTGAATTCCCGCTCGCCGCCGCGGCCCGGCAGGCCCCGCATGTGCGCCAGCGAGCGACGACCGGAACCCTGCAGGAAAGCGCCGAACGGCTGCTGCTCGACCGCTATTCGCCCGCCTATGTGGTGATCAACGCTGCCGGCGAACTCATCCACATTTCGGGCGGCACGGGAAAATATCTGGAGCTTGCCGCCGGCGCTCCGGACTCCAACGTCTTTTCCATGGCGCGGCGCGGGCTGCGGATGGACTTGAGGGCGGCGTTGCACAAGGCGGTCAGCACCGGCCAGGTGGCGATCCAGAACAAGATCAACATCGGCACCAATGGCGGCCGCCAGGTGATCAGCCTCGTCGTGCAGCCGCTGCCGGCCGAGGCCGGCTCGGACCCGCTCTACATGCTGGTGTTCCGCGATGTCGGTGGCATCAAGCCGGAGCCCGAAAGCGAGCCCGTCCACACCACCGACGACGTCGAAAGCGCCAATGTCAGCCAACTCGAAAAGGAGCTCCGGGAAACCAAGGAGCGCCTGCAGATCACGACGGAGGAGCTTGAATCCTCCAATGAGGAGCTGAAGTCCTCCAACGAGGAGCTGTCTTCCATCAATGAGGAGCTGCAGTCGTCCAACGAGGAGCTGGAAACCTCGAAGGAAGAGCTGCAGTCGATCAACGAGGAACTGCAGACCGTCAACGCCGAGCTCAACATCCGCGTCGACGAGCTCAGCCGCGCCAACAACGACATGGCCAATCTTCTGGAGAGCACGCAGATCGCGACCGTGTTCCTCGACCGCGACCTCTGCATCAAGAGTTTCACGCCAACGGCGCGGGATCTGTTCAGGCTGGTCGAAAGCGACGTAGGCCGGCCGCTTGCGCATGTGCGCCCACGCTTTGCCGCCGACGGCCTGCAGGCCGATATCGAGCAGGTTCTGCGGCGTTTGGGCACCATCGAGCGTCAGATCGAGGGTGCCGAAGGCAGTCGGCGCTACATCATGCGTGTGCTGCCCTACCGCACCGTTGACAATGTCATCGCCGGCGTGGTCGTCACTTTTGTCGATGTCACGCAGATAGCGCAGGCGGAGGAGAAGATCGGCGCGCTCTCGCATGACCTGCGCAATCGTGTCGACAGCCTGGAGACCCTCCTCGATCTCGTGCCGGTCGGCATTTTCATCGCCGAGGACGGCAATGGCGAGGAGATCCGCGCCAATCGCCATGCGGTGGAGCTCGCAGGCCGGCCCGCCACAGACGACAAGCTCAGTTCCATGCCCGCCGTCCTGCCGCTGATGATGAACGGCAGCGCGGTGGGCGCCGCCGATCAACCCTTGCTGAAGGTGATGCGGACAGGCAAGGCCATTCCCGGTTTTGAAGCGCGGATCGCGCGCGCCAATGGCGACAACGTCGACGTGACGATGTCGGCCAACCCGCTGTTCGACGAATTCGGCAATGTGCGCGGCGCGATCGCCGCCGTCATCGACATATCCAGCCACAAGGATGCCGAGCGCAACCAGGAGCGGCTGCTGCACGAATTGCAGCATCGCGTGAAAAACATCCTCGCCACCGTCACGGCGCTCACCTCGCGCATGGTGCGTTCATCGGGTTCGCTCGACGATTTCGCGAGCGCCTTCCACGCCCGCCTGCAGGCGATGGCCCGCACGCACGAATTGCTGGCTTCCTATCAATGGGGAGGCGCCGACCTCGAAAATCTGGTGCGGGCGACGCTGTCTTCCTACGGCGGCAAGGAATGCGAGCGCGGCGGCCACGCTCGGCCTGGTGTTCTTCGAACTGGCCAGCAACGCCGCCAAATATGGCGCGCTTTCCGCTGAAAAGGGCCGCGTGGAGGTTTCCTGGCGCATCGAAGGCTCGGAAACCCTGTCGATCGACTGGAAGGAGAGCGGCGGGCCGAAGGTGAAGGGGCCGCCGAAAAGAAGTTTTGGAACCACTTTCATCCAGCAGAGTTTGGAGTACGAGCTAGGTGGAAATGTCGATTTGCAGTTCAAACCCTCCGGGTTGGAGTGCCTTTTGCGCATTCCACTGCCCAAGTCGGAAATGATCGACTATTTGTCCCTGCCTGCTCCAGGCAAGGTATGAATGAGCAAAGGTCTCTTTCCGGTCTGCACATTCTCGTCGTCGAGGATGCGTTCCTGGTCGCGCTCGACCTCTCGGATCAGTTGACGGATTCAGGCTGCGAGGTGATCGGCCCCGCCGCGTCGGTGGAACAGGCCCTGCAGGAGATTGATGGCATCGAGCTGGACGGCGCCGTCCTGGACGTCAATCTGAACGGCGAACGGAGCTTTCCGATAGCCGAGTTGCTGGCTTCGCGCGGCATCCCTTTCCTGTTCCTGACCGGTTACGACAGCTCGAGCGTCTTTCCCGATGCGTTCCGGCAGTCGCCCAGACTGTCGAAGCCCGTCGATCCCAAGGCGCTGACCGAAGCGGTCGCGCATTTTCGCAGGCGCTGATTCTCCCTTTCTCGCGCAAGTGCAGATGGAAAGAGCGCATCAGATCGCGTTCGTCAGCCTTACAAATTCCTCGACATCGAGCGTCTCGGCGCGGCGGGTCGGATCAATGCCGGCGCGCACCAGCAAGGCCTCGCCGCCCAGGCTTTTCACGCTTTGCCGCAGCATTTTCCGGCGCTGACCAAAAGCCGCCTCGGTGACGCGGCCGAGCTTCCTTGCCTCGACCGGCAAGGGTGTTGCGCGCGGCACCAGGTGCACCACCGACGACGTCACCTTCGGCGGGGGGGTGAAGGCCTGCGGCGGCACGTCGAAAGCGATCCTGGCCTGCGTGCGCCAGCCGGCCAGCACGCCGAGCCGCCCATAGGCGTCGCTGCCTGGGGCAGCGGTGATGCGCTCGGCCACCTCGCGCTGGAACATCAGCGTCATCGACTGGTAGAAGGGCGGCCATTCGGAAACCGTCAGCCAGCGGATCAGGAGTTCCGTGCCGATATTGTAGGGCAGGTTGGCGACGATCTTCACCGGTCCGCCGGCATCTCCGGCAAGCGCGGCGAAATCCGTCTTCAGCGCATCGCCGGGGATGACCTCCAGCCGGCCGGGATAGTGATTGGAGACCTGCGCCAGCGCCTCCAGGCAGCGCTCGTCGCGCTCGATGGCGACGACCCGCCTGGCGCCATTGAACAGCAGCGCCCGCGTCAATCCGCCGGGGCCGGGTCCGACCTCGATCACGGTGGTGTCGGCGAGGTCGCCGGCGGCGCGTGCGATCTTGCCGGTCAGATTGAGGTCGAGCAGGAAATTCTGGCCGAGCGCCTTCTTTGCCTGCAGCCCATGGCGCTCGATCACCTCGCGCAGCGGCGGCAGGCCGTCGATCGTCATGCGGCCGGGCTCATCGCGATGCGGCTCATGCGGCGGCAGCCTCCGCCCCGCTGTCGGCCAGCCGGCGGGCGAGCTTCAGTGCCGCGATCAGGCTGTCGGCGCGCGCAATTCCCTGCCCGGCAATGTCGAAGGCGGTGCCGTGGTCGGGCGAGGTGCGGATGAAGGGCAGCCCGAGGGTGACGTTGACTGCCTCGTCGAAGGCCAGCGCCTTGGCCGGGATCAGCGCCTGGTCGTGGTACATGCAGAGCGCCGCGTCATAGCCGGCCCGCGCCCGCGGGTGGAACATGGTGTCGGCCGGCAGCGGCCCGAACGCATCGATGCCTTCCGCCTTCAGTTGTTCGATCGCCGGACGGATGACCAGATTGTCCTCCAGCCCTATCGTGCCGCCCTCTCCGGCATGCGGGTTGAGGCCGGCGACCGCGAGCCTCGGCCTGGCGATGCCGAAGCGGTTCTCAAGATCGGCGGCGGTGATGCGTCCGGTGGCGACAATCAGCTCCGTGGTCAGCGCCTTGGGTACATCGGCGAGCGCGATGTGGATGGTGACCGGGACCGTGAGCAACTCCGGGCCTGCAAGCAGCATCACCGGCGTCACCTCGACGCCAGTCTGCCGTGCCGCCAGATGCGCCAGATATTCGGTGTGGCCGGGAAAGCGGAAGCCGGCATCGTAGAGCGGCTTCTTGGCGATGGGGCAGGTGACCACCGCCGCGGCGCGCCCGGCAAGGCAGTCGGCCACTGCGCGGTCGATGGCCTCGATGGTGCCGGCGGCATTGGCCGTGTCGGGCCGCCCGGGATTGTCGACATGGCCGGCGTCGAGCGGGATGATCGGCAACGCCCGGGAAAAGATCCGCGCGGCCTGCGCAGGCAGCGTTTCGACGATGGCTATGCTGGCGCCGATATGGCGCGCTCGCGCCGAGATCAGGGCCGGATCGGCAAGCAGGTAGAAGGGCGGCACGCCGGCACTTTCACCGGCGAGCCAGGCTGCGATGGCGATTTCCGGGCCGACGCCGGAAGGATCGCCAACGCTCACGGCCAGCGGGGCATCGGTCTCGCGCATGTCTAGGCCGTCTTGCGGGGCGTTCTGCCCGGGTATGGACAGGAGGTGGCTCTGTCGTCTCGTTCACTCACGCCCAAAACCCTGCCAATCTAGCGCTCGACGATCTTGGCCTTCTTCCGCAGCTCGTCGACATATTTCTTCGAAAGCTCGTCGGCGTCCTTATCGTTGCCGCCCTCGCTCTGGAACACCATCTGCGCTGCCTTGTCGTCGGACACTTCGCGCGACGAGCAGATGCCGATGAACTCGATGCCGCGCTCGGTTTCGCGCGTGGCGGTGGCGCCGCCGACCTTGGTCGCCTTGATCTGGTCGGCCCAGTCAGCCGGCAACTGCGGCGCCAGCACGCGGCCGAGATCGCGCACGGTTACGTCGATCAGCCCCTTGGCGAATTCACGCGTGGTGTTGCAGCCATTGAAGCGGGCGCGCATGGCGTCGGCCTCGCGCTTGCGCTTGGCGAGCGTCGCGCTGCGCTCCGAGGCAGGCACCACGAAAATCACCTGCTGCAGCATATATTCCATGGCGGTCGGCTTGCTGCCGCCCTTGTCCAGCATGCGCCGCACTGCGTCCTGCTCAGTCACCGCGCCGCCCTCGCCGGAGCGATAGCGGGCCGCCAGCGCCTGGTTCCAGGCCATCTGGGTGCGGATGAAGTCCTTGAAGTGCTCCTTGGTCACGCCCGACTGTGCCATGATGCCGTCGAGCTGCTTGAGCTGCATCTTGTTGGTGGTGGCAAAGCGCTGATAGGCGGCGTCGACCTGGGCGTCGGTGATGCGGATTCCGAGCCGCTTGGCTTCGGCCAGGCGCAGCGTCTGGTCGATCATCTCCTGCCCGGCGTCGCCCTTCTTGTGCTGCAGCTTCAGGAACGCGGCCCTGTGCGCGATGTCGCCTGTGGTGATCGGTATGTTGTTGACGACATATTTGATCGTGCTGGCGAAGGCAGGCGGCGTCATCGCCATGATCGAAACCGAGGTCGCCGCCACCAGCAGCGCGAAGCCTGCTGAAAACAGGAATTTCCTCATCTCACCTATCCCAATTCTGTCCCGCTTCGACAGCGCCGCGCGTCCCCTCGGACCCGCAACGGACACTGCAGTACCTGATTTGGCGCATGATCCTTTCCGCAAATCGCTTCGATTTCGCGGGCACGCGCAATGTAACTGAGACCCCTGCCAGCCCTATGCGGCGAAACCATGTCGTTGGCCCGCCGTCACTGGATGGTGTCGATGGCGCTGGTCGACGAACCGAAATCGCCAAGTGTACGGAACGACAGGTTGAAGCCGACATTCTGCGACACTTCCTTGGTCGCAAGGTCGCGCGATTCCGAGAACGTCATCAGATACGTAAAGCAGGAATCATTGTAGGCAAAACCGACGCCGTCCTTGACCAGAACGCTCTGCTTCAGGTCGTAGGTGCCGGTGCCGAAGACGCGCCAGTTCTCGGCAAGGTGCGTCGAGGCGCCGAGCGTCACTTCGTGGCGATCGGTCTCGAAGCCGTAGAGCGGCTGCGCCTGGATGAAGGCATATTTGGCGGTGAGCGAAACCGGCAGGCCGGAATAGGCGGCCTTCACCTCGGCGCGCCTCACGTCGAAGGTCTGCTCATCGAAGCGGCCGCTGAGCGAGCCGGAGAAGCCGCTCGGGCTGTTGAAGCCGATCAGGCCGACATAGTCGGAGGTCGGCTTGTCGAGGCCAGAATAAGCGCCGACATTGACCAGGTCGGGTGCGGTGAATGAATTCTCGCCGCCGAGCTGGTAGGATTGGCCGAAGATGGCGTTGGTGCTCCAGCCATTGCCGTAGGCGCCGGAATAGCGGAACCCGACATTGGCGCGCGTACCACCTTCCATGCGGTCATAGCCGGAGAACTTGTCGCGCTCGAACAGCGTCGTGGCGTCGAAGACGAAGCTCTGCGCATCCTCGTTGGGAACGGCGAGGCCGCCGACATACTGCTCGTTGGGACGCACGAACACTTGCGCCATCGGCTCGACGATGTGGCTGGAGTTCGCCATCGAGAACAGGACCGGCCAGCGCATTTCCAGACCCAAGGTCGCCATGTAGCGGGCGAGCGACGACTTCATGTCAGCGGTGGTGGCTATCAGGGGATTGGCAGCCATCTCGTTTATGGCCGCGAGCGAGGCCGAGTCGGCGTTGAGATAGCTGGCGTCGCCTCGCAGCGCCAGGAGCGGCGTCAGTTGCAGGCCACCATCGGTGGTAAACGTGCGCTTCCATTCGGCTTCGGCCGTCATGCGACCATTCTGCCCGGCGATGCCGGGGACGCGCAGCGTGGGCGTGCTCGAATTATAGGCCTCGGTGAAGGATTCATCGAGAGAGTCGCGGCTGATGACCCGCGCATTGACATTGATCGACAATTGCCCGCCGGCCACGGCCATATCGGGGATATAGGCATAGTCGAGCGACGGCAAAACCCAGGGCTGCTGGCCACTGCGCGCCGACGGGTCGCTGGCCAGCGTGTTTTCCTGCACCTGGAAGCGCATGGCGCGGATGTCGAAATAATTGCGGTCGTTGAGGCCGGTCAGGTAGACCGACGACTGGTGAACGGTCTCGCTGTAGCCGTCGATCGCATAGGTGCGTGAGAAATTCTTGTCGCTCTGCAGCAGCACGTCCCAGCCGAAGTTCCAGCGCTCATTTATGGCGAACTGGCCCTTGGTGCCCATCATGCCGCGGAACTTGTTCGGATCGCCCGCCGCGCCCGAATCGACATTGCGGATGCCGCTGTCGATGAAGGCGTCGGGATCCTGCTGATGGATGCCGGCGATCTTCAGGCTGTATTCGCCATTGTTGAAGCGCTGGCGCCACTCGGCCTCGCCGAGGAAACCTTGCTTGGTGTAGCCGGTGCCGGTGACGGTGAGGTCGTAGGTCGGCGACAGGGCGAAGTAGTAGGGGACCTTGACGCCGATGCCGAGGTCGCTCTTGTAGACGATACCGGGGATCAGGAAGCCGCTCTTGCGCTTCACCGTCGGGTCGGCGATCTCGAAGGCCGGCAGATAGGCGAGCGGGAAGCCGAAGAACTCGAAATTCGCGTTCTCGAAGCGGACCGTCTTCTTCTCGCCGTTCCAGATGATCTTGCGCGCCTTGACGCGCCACGTCGGCGCGCTGTCCGGCTTGTCCTCGCAGGGTTCGCAAGCCGTGTAGACGCCGTTGTGGAAGGTGGTCAGCACGCCGCCCATGCGCTCCGCGCTTTCGGAGGCGAAATAGGCCTTGTTGACGGTCTCGACGCGCAACGCGTTGACGAAGCCGTCGGCGAAGTCGTCGGTGATGTCGATATGGTCGGAATTGATCTTGGTGCCGTCGCTGTTGATCAGCTCGACCGCACCGCTGGCGACGAGGCGCTTTGTGTTGCGGTTGTATTCCACCCGCTGGGCGACGAGCTTGTTGCCGCCGTAGTCGATCTGCACGCCGCCGACGGCGGTCACCGTGTTGTTGTCGTTATTGTAGACGAGCGTGTCGGCGGCAAGCAGCATCTGCGTGCCGGAGGGAACCTTCGTCGCCATGTCGGTGACGTCCTGCGCCAGCGCCGGTGCCATCGGCGCCGCGCAGGCGAACAGACATGCCAAGGCGCTCGCCCCATAAAGGCGTGCCAAACCGGCCTGCCTATGGCTGCGCAAAACCGCCTCCCTCACTAGCCGTCTTCCTTGTATAGCAGAAATGTCACCCCGAAGAACATAGCCACGACAACCGGAACCCATGCGGCCACCGCCGTAGGGACGAATCCCGCCACGCCGAATGCCTTGACCAATACCGAGACGACATAAAGCAGAAAGCCGGCGAGGACGCCACCCAGAATCATCGTTGCCGACTGCCCCATACGCGCAAATCGCATTGAAACTGTTGCCGCAATCAGCGTCATGGCGACGAGGAGGAACGGCAGCGCCACCAGCGAATCAAACTGCATGGCGAAGGCATTTGCCTTCAGCCCGAAGGAACGGGCAACCTCGATCTTGCCGGGCAGATCGTAAAAGGGGATGGTTTCCGGGCGCGCCAGCCTTTCCTGCACGAATTCGGGCTTGAGGTTGGTCTCGACCCGATCGGATGTTGCCGGGCGGATATTGCCGTCCTTGAACACCTTGACGTCCTGTAGTTCCCAATAGCCGTCGCGCAGGAAGGCGCGCGCCGCGTCCTTGCGCTCGACGATATTGCCCTGCTGGTCCAGTACGAAGAAGACCGCGTCGGCCATCTCCAGGCCCTGGTTGAGGATCGCCCGGGCACCGATGATGGTGTCACCGGAAGCGGTCTTTTGCCGGATCCAAGGCGTCGTGTCGGCTGGGACGGCGTTGGAATTGCCGGCGCGCAACTTGTTTTCCATCTGCTCGGACCAGGAGAAGCCGTGCGCCGCGATGGGATTGAGCACGCCGACCGACAGCACGCCGAACAGGAGCGCGCCGATGCAGCAGGGCAGCAGGAACTGCCAAGCCGAGACGCCGGCCGAGCGCGCGATGACGAGCTCGTACTTGCGGTTGAGCGACACCAGCGTCGCCATCGCTGAGAACAGGCCGACGAACGGCACGGTCTGCAGCATGATCATCGGCATCCTCAGCGCCGAAATGGCGAAGGCGGTGCCATAGGTGAAGCCGGGCAGGCCAGTGGTGCGGCCGGACAGCTCGGTGAAGTCGATCAGGAACACCAGCGCCAGAAGGCCGAGGAAGAACCAGATGGTGATCGACACATAGCGGAAGAAGAAGTAGCGGCCCAGCGTCCAGCCCATCGTCATACCCTCTGGCCGGAGGCGCGCCGGGAAAGACGCAGCTTGACGGCGGTCCAAGTCTCGCCGACGCGGCCGGCGAGGTTGGTCATCCAGTCCGCCCAGGCTGCCGGCAGCTCCATCGACCTCGAGGAAACGATGAACCAGGTGGCGACAGCCGAGGCCACGATCGGCACGCCGTAGACCATATAGGCATAGAGCGGCACCTTGTCGGCTTTGCCGGCGGCGAAGAAGCCAAGCCAGCGCACGAAGAGGGCGATTGCGATGGCCGTGATCAACGGGTGGATGCGCGCTTCCCGGTGCGAGCGCGCGTCGCCCGCCACCGCCAGCGCGATCAGCGCGAACACCAGAGGGTAGGACCATTCGGAGAAGCGCTGGTCGAGCTCGGCACTGTAGCTGGCCGGCTTGCGCTGGAACATCTTGTCGTTGGGATCCGGGTTGAGCAGATACTGCGTCGTGCGGTCCTTCGGCAGAAGCGTGATCTCGTTCGCCGCCGACATGAAGGCAGAGAGGTCGAAGGCGTAGGAGGTGAAGCGGATCACCGACAGGTCGCCGGTCAGCGATTTGCGGTTGATGACGCCGTCATTCATCATCAGCACCTTCTCGTCGCCCTTTTCGATGATGCTGCCAGACTTGGCGTAGTAGATCAGGTTGGCGCCTTCCTCGCGCGAATCGGCCACGAAGATGCCGCCGAGCCTGTTGTCCGGGAGGCGTTCGCCGACCTGCAGGAACAGGCCGTCGTCGATCTTGCGAAACGTGCCTTCCTGGATGATCAGCGAAAGAAGGTCGGCGCGTGACGAGGCCACCAGCTGGCGGTTCTTCTGCCTGGCATAGGGGTCGACGCCATTGTCGACGGCGAAGGAAAGGACGCTGGCCGCGAGCGCCAGCAGCAGGATCGGCCGCGCGATCGTCCAGCGCGAGGCGCCGGCGGCGTTGATCACGGCAAGTTCCGAATCGGTGTTCATGACGCTCAGCGTCTGCGCCACCGCCACCACCAGCGCGAACGGCACCACGATCGGGATGATCGACGGGATGATCAGCGCCGCGACCTCGAAGAAGGTCAGCGCCGACTGGCCGCTGTCGGTGACGAGATCGATCTTGGCCAGCACCTGGGTCGTCCACACGATCGCCAGCGTCCAGGTCAGCGCAGCGAGGAACACCGTCGATGCGCGACGCATGATGTAGCGTTCAACGACCTTCATGAAGGCTTTCTCGATTTTGCCGAACGGCATCATGCCCGCCGACAAGGTAGTCATCCGGCGACGGCAGTACAACTGGCTGCATTGGCGCCTCGACCTGGTTCCTGTTCCACATCACGCGCCCCGGCCGGCCGGAGTGTCGAGGGCAATGCATAAGAAATGCAAAACATTGATGGTTAACAATATGTTACGGCAGGAGATCGGGGCCATGCCGCGACGAATCCACTGATGGTTGCGGCGGCGATATAGGCTGCGATTTCGGCCAAAGTCTTGCCAAATGATGGAAAACGACCAAATGTCGCGCACTCTTGAAAGCCGTTGTCCGGCACCTACCCCCGAAAGCAGGTTCTGATGAATTCGACACCCTCTATTGCCTTCGCCAAATTCGCCGCGCCGAAAAGGGGCAGCGTCTTCGTGCTGGCGGCCGACGACGGTGCCGTAGGCAAAGCCGGCAAGGCTTGCGACCCGGCCGGCGCGCTCGCTCGAGCGTTCCCGGTGGCCGACTTTTCCGGCAAGTTCGGCACCGTCGCCGAGGTGCTGGCGCCGGAGGGCACCTCGATCGACCGCCTGGTGGCGGTCGGCGCCGGCAAGGCTTCCGCCCTCGACGACCAGGCATGGCTGAGGCTCGGCGGCACCATTGCCGCCTCGCTGCGCAAGGCGACCGAAGTCGCCGTCGTGTTCGATGTTCCGGGCACTGAGGCCGGCGGCAGGCAGGCCGCCAACGTCGCCGCGGGCATTCTTTTGCGCAGCTATTCCTTCGACAAGTACAAGACCAAGAAGGACAAGGACGAGCCGAAGAAGCCGGTCAAGGTGACGATCCACTGCGCCGACCCCACGGCTGCGAAAAAGGCCTTTGCCGACGAGGCGGCGGTGATTGGCGGCGTGCTTCTCGCGCGCGATCTCGTCAACGAGCCGGCCAATGCGCTTGGCCCGGTGGAGTTCGCCGCGCGCGCCAAGGAACTCGAGGCACTCGGTGTCGAGGTCGAGATTTTGACCGAGAAGGAGATGAAGAAGCTCGGCATGGGCTCGCTGCTCGGCGTCGCGCAAGGCTCGCCGCGCGGCGCCCGCATGGCCGTAATGCACTGGAAGGGCGGCAAGGCCAAGGACGCGCCGGTCGCCTTCATAGGCAAGGGCGTCACCTTCGACACCGGCGGCAATTCGATGAAGCCGGCATCAGGCATGGAGGAGATGAAAGGCGACATGGGCGGTGCCGCGGCCGTCACAGGGCTCATCCACGCGCTTGCCGCCCGCAAGGCCAAGGCCAATGTCATCGGCGTCATCGGCCTGGTCGAGAATGCCGTCGACGGCCACGCCCAGCGCCCCGGCGATATCGTCACCTCGATGTCGGGCCAGACCATCGAGGTTCTGAACACCGATGCCGAAGGCCGCCTCGTGCTGGCCGACGCTCTCTGGTACACCAATGACCGCTTCAAGCCGAGATTCATGATCAACCTGGCGACGCTGACCGGCGCCATCATGGTCGCGCTCGGCCAGCACTATGCCGGCCTGTTCTCCAACAATGACGAACTGGCGGACCGTCTGGCGGGCGCCGGGCAAGCGACGCAGGAGCGGCTGTGGCGCATGCCGCTGGGCGCCGAATACGACAAGCTGATCGATTCCAAGAATGCCGACATGAAGAACATCGGCGGCCGCTACGGCGGCGCCATCATCGCCGCGCAGTTCCTGCAGCGCTTCGTCAAGGAGACACCGTGGGCGCATCTCGACATCGCCGGCACGGCGATGGGCTCGCCGCCGAGCGAGATCAATCAGTCCTGGGGCTCGGGCTTTGGCGTGCGGCTGCTCGACCGTCTCGTGCGCGACCACTACGAGGGATAAGGCCGTTCGAGGCGCGATCATGGCCGAAATCCTGTTCTACCATCTGACCGAATCGACGCTGGAGGAGGCGCTGCCGGGGCTGCTCGAGCGCAGTGTCGATCGCGGCTGGCGCGCCGTGGTGCAGACCGGCACCGAGGAGCGGCGCGACGCGCTCGACCAACATCTGTGGATCTTCCGCGACGATTCCTTCCTGGCGCACGCCACCGACCGCGAAGCCTATCCGGCCGAGCAGCCGATCCTGCTCACAACGGGGGAGGGCAACCCGAACGCCGCGCAGATACGCTTCCTGGTCGACGGCGCGGTGCCCGCCGACCTGTCGGGGTACGAGCGCGCCGTGTTCCTGTTCGACGGCCATGACGCCGCGCAACTGGAAGGCGCACGCGGCCACTGGAAGACGATGAAGGAAGCCGGCCACACCGTGACCTACTGGCAGCAGACGCCGGACCGCCGCTGGGAGCGCAAGGCGTAGGTTCCATACTGCGCCGCCCCTCATCCGCCTGCCGGCACCTTCTCCCCGTATGGTGAAGGGGGAAGAGGATGGCCGCGCCGTTGGCTCATCCTGCAACGCCCGCAGTTGGCGAAACCAGCCGTGATGGCGCCTTTCTCGCCGTCAAACGGGGAGAAATGCCCGGTAGGGCAATGAGGGGCGGCGCCGACGGACGGTATCAGCGCGAAAGCGACTCCCGTCCGGCTAGCCTTCACCTCTGGCCGGCATCATGGCTATCGCACCTGAACCGCTTTATGCATTAGATGCACGCAAGCTCACGATGGGGTGAGGATGCGGATCAAAATCATCGGAACCGGCGGGGCGGTGCCGGCAGGGTGCGTGACCTCGCGCGCACTGGAGGAAAGGCTTGGCCTTGCCGAGGGCCGGCTCGAAGCCGCCACCGGTGTCGTCGAGCGCTATGTCTGCGAGGGCGAAACGCAGATCGATCTGGCCTGCGCCGCGGCGCGCATTGCACTCGCCGATGCAGGGGTTAAACCCGGCGCGGTGGACCTGATCATCGGCGGCTGCGGCGTGCCTTACCAGCCGCTGCCCGCGACCGCGCCGCTGGTCATGCAACGCCTCGGCCTTGCTGACGGCTCGGCGGCCGCCTTTGACGTCAACAGCACCTGCCTCGGCTTCCTCACCGCCTTCGAAACCGCTTCGCGCCTGGTCGAGGCCGGGCAATTCAGCACGGCGCTGGTGTTCTCCTCGGAGATCGCCTCGCGGGCTCTGCCTTGGAAGGAGCAACCGGAGGTCGCGGCGCTATTCGGCGACGGCGCGGCAGCGGCGATTTTGCAAAAAGGCGGACCGGGTGAGGGCAGGGTGGTCGCCAGTCTGATGCGCACCTATCCCTCGGCCTACGAGGCCTGCGGCATCGGCTCGGGCGGCACGCGTTTCGACTTCAAGCGCCAGCCGGAGGAGTTTGCCCGCCACAGCCTGTTCCACATGGACGGCAAGGAATTGTTTCGCGTCACCTCGCGCCACTTCAGCGGCTTCATCACTGAGCTATTGCAGCGCGCCGGCTGGCGGCGCGAGGACGTCGACCTCGTCGTGCCGCATCAGGCAAGCCCGTTCGCGCTGGCGCATATGGCGCGCCAGACCGGCTTCGCGCCGGAGAAACTCGTCGACATCTCCGCCCGCTACGGCAACCAGGTCGCTGCTTCCATTCCCTTCGCGCTGGACGTCGCGCGGCGTGACTGCCGGATCGCGCCGGGCGCCAGGCTGCTGTTCCTCGGCACTTCGGCCGGCGTGTCCTTCGGCGGCATGGCGCTGGAGGCCTGACGATGGCCGTGCTCGTCACCGGCGCCAGCGGTTTTCTGGGCTCCCATGTGCTGGCAAGGCTGGCCGCGTCCGGCACGCTGGCGCTTGGCCTCGGCCGCGATGCGGCGCGCTGTGCGGCGCTGGAAACCGCCGGCCACCGGATCATCCGCCACGACCTGTCGCTGCCGCTCGACAGGGCGCTCGATCTGCGGCTCCGCAGGGTCGAGCGGATCATCCACTGCGCGGCGCTCTCCGCGCCATTCGGCCGGCTGGCGGATTTCGAGGCAGCCAATGTCGCGGCGATGCGAAACATCCTCGATTTCGCGACCCGGCAAGGCATCAGCCGCTTCGTCCACATCTCCAGCCCGTCCGTGTGCTTCGCCTTCCGCGACCAGCTCGATCTTGCCGAGGACGCGGCCTTGCCGGACCCGGTCAACCACTATGCCCGCACCAAGCGCGAGGCCGAGCGGCTGGTGCTGGCGGCGCCCGCCATCCACCCTGTGGTGCTCAGGCCGCGCGGCATCTACGGCGCCGGCGACCGCGCGCTCTTGCCGCGCCTCATCAAGGCCGCGAAGAACCGCCCGCTGCCGATCTTCCGCGACGGCCGGGCGCGCATCGACCTCACTCATGTCGACGACGTCGTCGATGCGGTGATGGTGGCGCTCGCAGCACCCCGGGAGGCTGAGGGCCATGTCTTCAACATCTCCGGCGGCGAGGTGTTGCCGGTGCGCCGCATCGCCGACGAGGCCTGCGCCTGCGCCGGCATCACGGCGCGCTGGCGGCGGGTGCCGCTGTGGCCGGCCATGCTTGTCGCCAGCGCCATGGAG
>NZ_RZOI01000360.1:0-6051 GCF_004022645.1 Mesorhizobium sp. M4A.F.Ca.ET.020.02.1.1
AGGCGTATGACGCTTGTCCGCTGCAGCGCCGCGCTAACCAATCCGCTTGGCGCTGCAGCGGACAAATAGGGGGAGAACTGTTACCTATGTATCCGGTTCAAACTGTTACCCATCTATCGGCTGGACACTGGCCGCAGCGCTGGCACTCCTTTCCGCAACGCTGATGATTGGCGAAATCGCGAATGACAGCGTCCCTCTCCCCGTCACTATGCGGGGAGAGGTGCCGGCAGGCAGGTGAGGGGCAGCGCCAACGCTGAAAAGGACGAAATTCAAGCTGACGCGAAGCGGCTTTCCCTTTGCAAGCCCATGCGCTAGTTCAACGAAGAGACAAACGGCAGACTGCCGGAACGGGGACGAACAACAGCATGGCAGGTGAAGACGAGACAACGCTGCGGTTTCCGGTCCTGATCGGCGACATCGGCGGCACCAATGCGCGCTTCTCGATCGTGCTCGACGCCAATTCGGAGCCAACCGAGCCGCAGATCGTCCAGACGGCCAGCTTCAACACCATCGACGAGGCGATCCAGGCGGCGGTGCTCGACCGCTCTTCGGTGCGGCCGAATTCGGCCGTGCTGGCGATCGCCGGGCCGGTCGACGGCGACGAGATCCCACTCACCAATTGCCCCTGGGTGGTGAAACCGAAGCAGATGTTCGCCAATCTGGGCTTGAGCGAGGTCGTCGTGCTCAACGACTTCGAGGCGCAGGCGCTGGCCGTCGTCGCGCTCGGCGAGGAGCATATGGAGAAGATCGGCGGCGGCGCGCCGGAGCCGAACGCCAGCCGCGTCGTGCTCGGGCCCGGCACCGGGCTCGGCGTCGCCGGGCTGATCTATGCGCTCAACCACTGGATACCGGTGCCGGGCGAAGGCGGGCACATGGATATCGGCCCGCGCTCGCCGCGCGATTTCCAGGTTTTCCAGCATATAGAGCGGCTCGAGGGTCGCGTTTCCGGCGAACAGATCCTGTGCGGGCGTGGCCTGGTCAATGTCTACCGCGCGGTGGCCAAGGCCGACGGCAAGCCGGCGCCCTTCAGGGCGCCGGCCGAGATCACCGGCGCGGCGCTGGCGAAGTCCGACCCGGTGGCGGAGGAAGCGCTGTCGATGTTCGTCACCTGCCTCGGCCGCACCGCCGGCGACCTCGCGCTGGTGTTCATGAGCCGCGGCGGCGTCTTCCTCACCGGCGGCATCGCGCAGAAGATCGTGCCGGCGCTGAAAGCGGGCAATTTCCGCTCGGCCTTCGAAGACAAGGCGCCACACAGCGCGCTGATGCGGGCGATGCCCGTCTATGTCATCACCCACCCGCTGGCGGCGCTGCTCGGCCTCGCTGCCTATGCCAGGAACCCCTCGCTGTTCGGCGTGCAGACGGCGGGGCGGCGCTGGCGGCTGTAGCGCTTCGCGCCCTGGTTGTCGGATCGCGAATCGCGCCGCGACGAAGTTTCGCCATAGGCAAGCCGCGACGGGAACGCTAAGAGGGGTGCCGAATTTCCAGACGGAACCACGGAACGACCCTCGATTTGAACCAGCTTCAACACCAAGCGACGGCCCGGCCCGGCGAGACCTGGGCGGTGCTGCGCCGCATCATTGCCGAAAACGGCCGTGAATACCGCTCGGCCTATATCTTCGCCACTCTCTGCCTGCTGACAGTATCGGCAACGACGGCCTTCACCGCCTGGGTGATGAGCCCGGTCGTCAACCAGATCTTCTATGAGCGGCGCGGCGATCTGATCGTGCTGATCTGCGCCGGGATCATGGGCTCCTTCATGCTGCGCGGGCTCGCCACCTATGGCCAGGCGGTGACGCTGGCCCGGATCGGCAACAATCTGGTGGCGCGCTACCAGAAGCGCGTCTTCGACCATCTGATGAAGCTTGGCGTCGGTTTCTTCAACGACACGCGTTCGGGCCAGCTCGCTGCGCAGGTCAACGAGAATATCAACGGCATCCGCGACCTGCTGTCGATGACGCTGACCTCGATCGCGCGCGACGGGGTGACGCTGGTCGGCCTCATCGCCGTCATGATCTACCAGGATCCGCTGCTATCGCTCTCGTCGCTGCTGATCGGACCGCCGCTGATCTACACCGTCGTCTATCTGATGCGCCGCGTGCGCCGCATCGCGCGCGAATCCGTGCAGATCAACTCGCGGCTGATCGGCGCCATGCAGGAGGCGACGCAAGGCATAGCCATCGCCAAGGCGTTCACCATGGAGGGGGAACTGGCGCGCCGCATCGGCAAGCTCGCCGAGAGTGCCGAGCAGCGGGGCAACAAGATCGCCCGCGTCTCGGAGCGGCTGACGCCGATTTCCGACATGTTGGCCGGCCTCGCCGTCACCGGCGTCATCGCCTATTCCGGCTACCGGGCGCTGGTGCTCGGACAGCCACCGGGCGCGGTCTTTTCCTTCATCACGGCGCTGATCCTGGCCTATGATCCGGCTCGCCGCCTGGCGCGCATGCAGGTTGGCATGGAGCGGTCGCTGGTCAACGCGCGCATGATCTACGAGCTGCTCGACCAGCAGCCACAGCAGGGCGACGCGCCGGGCGCGGTCGAAGTGAGGATCACCAGCGGCGAGGTGCGTTTCCACAATGTCTCGTTCCGCTATGCCGCCGACGCGCCGGTGCTTAAGGAATTGAGCTTTACCGCCGCCGCCGGCAAGGTGACGGCCATCGTCGGCGCATCCGGCGCCGGCAAATCGACGCTGGTGGCGCTGCTGCAGCGCTTCTACGATGTCGAGGCCGGCAGCATCGAGGTCGATGGCCAGGACATTTCGAAGGTGACCAAGCAGTCGCTGCGCCAATCGATCGCCTATGTCTCGCAGGCGCCCTACCTGTTCGAGGGCACGATCCGCGACAACATCCGCTATGGACGGCTTTCAGCCAGCGACGCCGAGATCGAATGGGCGGCAAAGCAGGCGGCGGCGGATGACTTCATCCGCCAGCAGCCGCAAGGCTACGACACGCCAGTCGGCGAGAACGGCGTGACGCTGTCGGGCGGCCAGCGCCAGCGCGTCTCGATCGCCCGCGCCATCGTGCGCCAGGCGCCGATCCTGCTGCTCGACGAGGCGACCTCGGCGCTCGACAATGAGGCGGAGGCGCGCGTCCAGGAGGCGCTGACCCATGTCATGGAAGGGTGCACGACGATCGTCATCGCGCACCGGCTGTCGACGGTGGTCAATGCCGACCACATCATCGTGCTGGAGGAGGGCCGGCTGGTCGAGGAAGGCACGCATGCCTCGCTGATGGCCGACCCGCACAGCGTCTATGCCCGCTTCCACCGGGTGCAGGGCAAGAAAGGGCTGGGGCTTGTCGACGACGCCAAGCCAATCCAAACTCCAGTCCAGCGCAGCCGCGCGAAGAAGGTGGTGGGGAGACAGGCATGAGCGAAACGGGGGATATGGGCCTGGTGGTGGTGGGCGCGGCAGGCCGCATGGGCCAGACGCTGATCCGCGCCATTCACACGATGCCGGGGGCGCGCGTCGCCGGCGCGGTCGAGCGGCCAGGCTCGCCCTATCTCGGCAAGGATGCCGGCGAGCTTGCCGGCATCGGTATCATCAACGTGCCGATATCGGACGATCCGTTGCCGGCCTTCGCCAAGGCCGACGGCGTGCTCGATTTCACCGCGCCCGCCGCGACCGTCGAATTCGCCGGCTACGCGGCGCAGGCGCGCATCGTCCATGTCATCGGCACCACCGGCTGCTCGGCGGACGACAATGCGAAAATCGCGGCGGCGGCGCGACATGCGACGATCGTCAAGTCGGGCAATATGAGCCTCGGCGTCAATCTGCTGGCGGTGCTGGTTGAGCAGGCGGCGCGGGCGCTCGACGCCGACGATTTCGACATCGAGATCCTGGAAATGCACCACCGCCACAAAGTCGACGCGCCGTCGGGAACGGCGCTTCTGCTCGGTGAAGCGGCGGCGGCCGGCCGCGACATCCCGCTCACCGGCAACGATGTGCGCGTGCGCGACGGCCATACCGGCGTGCGCAAGCCGGGCACGATCGGCTTCGCCGCGCTGCGCGGCGGCTCGGTGGTCGGCGATCACAGCGTGATCCTGGCCGGCACGGGCGAGCGCATCACGTTATCCCACCATGCCGAGGACCGGGCGATCTTCGCGCGCGGCGCCGTAAAAGCAGCACTCTGGGCCCGGGCGAGGAAGCCTGGTCTCTACTCAATGCGGGACGTGCTCGGCCTGAGCTGAAGCGGCCTCTGCAATATTTTGTCCTTCGAAGGAGCAAACATGTCGAGAACCCTCGTGCTCGTGCGCCACGGCCAGAGCGAATGGAACCTGAAGAACCTGTTCACCGGCTGGCGCGACGTCGACCTCACCGAGCAGGGCCATGCCGAGGCCAAGGCCGCCGGCCAGAAGCTCAAGGCGCGCGGTCTGAAATTCGACATCGCCTTCACCTCGGCGCTGATCCGGGCGCAGAAGACCTGCCAGCACATCCTCGACGCCGTCGGCCAGAGCGAGTTGGAGACCATCCGCGACCAGGCGCTGAACGAGCGCGACTATGGCGACCTCTCCGGTCTCAACAAGGACGACGCGCGCAAGAAATGGGGCGAGGAGCAGGTGCATATCTGGCGCCGCTCCTACGATGTGTCGCCGCCCGGCGGCGAAAGCCTCAAGGACACCGGCGCGCGCGTCTGGCCCTATTATCTGCACGACCTGCAGCCGCATGTGCTGCGCGGCGAAACAGTGCTGGTGGCCGCGCACGGCAATTCGCTGCGCGCGCTGATCATGGCGCTGGACGGCAAGAGCGGCGAGGAGATCGTCAAGCTCGAGCTCGGCACCGGCGTGCCGGTGATCTACACGCTCAACGCCGATTCGACGGTGGCGTCGAAGGAAGTGCTGGAAGGCTGACCTTTCTTCCAACGGCGACGGGAGCGAGTCTCATCCTCTCCCCGTATAGTGACGGGGAGAGGGCGCGGTCGTCGCCGATTTCGTCAATCGTCACCGTTACAAGAAAGGCGTCGACGATGCGGCCGGCCCCTTCCCCCCGTCCCTATACGGGGAGAAGTGCCCGGCAGGGCGATGAGGGGCAGCACCAATATCGGCAAAAAAGCGCGTTGACACACATCGCTCGCCCGCTTACATGAGCCCGCACCAGCCCAGATGGCGGAATTGGTAGACGCGCACGGTTCAGGTCCGTGTTCCGCAAGGAGTGGAGGTTCGAGTCCTCTTCTGGGCACCATCTTTTCCCGACTGCCAACGGGATCAATAAGATAAGCCTTCAGAGTGTTTCGCCGGTAAACCGTGCCGCAGATGGACTGGCTCGCCGCGCGCAAGTAGCCGGAGCGCTTCAATGGGTCTCGACGCCGTCGTGTTCAGGCAGCTCGCTTCCTTAAGGGCCGAGTACCATGCCGACCTGGTGCTGGCCGATGAAGAAACGGGTGAGGCCGACCTGGCGTCGCTTCGGCTTCGTGATCCCTGGGCAGCCGCTGTAGCGTTCCACTACCGTTTTGGAAATATCGCCACTATCGGTCATCTTCGAGAGATCGTCGCCGATATTCTGACGGACCCCGACTCCGTGCTGCAAACTCGGGTGCTCTACTCCAGCAGCCATTCGGGAGACGTGATCGAGGCATCTGCTTTCGGTCAGATCCGCGAGGAGCTCGATACTCTTCGTTCCGTCGACATCCCTGAGATAGTGAAGTTCGTCGCCGGACTCGATGCCCTGATCATGTGTGCCGAGCGAGAGGGTAACCCAATCGTATTCGTTTGAGTGCAGGCGCCTGTGCTGAATTCGGGCATGGACGTGGGTCGACGATGACGACGCAGGGCGCAGCCTACCACCTCCCCATCCGACCAGGCGCCGAACAAACCGCTTCAAACCGGGCGACCTCGGCGCTACGGTCCGCCCCATGGCCCCTTCCGTCAGCCCGACCATTGCCGCGCGGCGCGACCAGATGTTTCCCGTGCTCTCAGATGTCGACATCGAGCGCATGCGCCGCTTTGGCGTGCCCAGAACCTATGCCGCCGGCGAGCCTATCGTGGTCGCGGGCACGGTGTCGCCCGGCCTGATCCTCATCCTGTCCGGCAAGGTCGAGATCACGCAGGCCGGCGGGC
>NZ_RZOI01000361.1:0-6042 GCF_004022645.1 Mesorhizobium sp. M4A.F.Ca.ET.020.02.1.1
CGTCCGAATCGCCGATGCGCAGGGTCAGCAGATGGTGGGCGGCGTCCTGGGAGATGTGGAGGAGGCCGGCGGACGGCTGGGCATGCGCATCGGCGAGTCGGCCGAAGCGCTTGCCGCACGCGCCTCGGATCTCGGCCGCATCTTCGATGCCGCCGACCAGCATCTGATCTCGCGCATCGCCGAAGGTTCGGAAGCCTTGTCGTCGCGTGCATCGGAGATCGCCCGCATCTTCGACGATGCGGATCAGCGTCTGGTCGCCCGCATCGCCGACAGCACCACCACCATCGGCGGCCACGCCGAGACCATCGTCGGGGCTTTCGCCAGCACCGAGCAGCGGGTCGCCGACCGCGCGCGCCAGACCGGCCAGGAATTGGCCGTCCATGCCCGCGAGATCGAGCAGGCGCTGGCCGGTGCCGACGAGCGACTGGCGTCCAATGCAGCGGCAGCCGCGGCCCGGATCGAAGAGCAGGTCTCCGGCGTCGAAAATCGTCTCGCCTACACCGCGGAAACGATGGGCCAGAAGCTCAGCGAGCAGGTTTCGAGCGCGGAGGCGCAACTCATTTCGCGCGCCAACGTGATCGCGGAGACCTTCACCGCCGTCGGCCAGCATATCGGCCAGAGCACCAACGACGCCGCCAAGACAATCGGCGCCAACACCCGCGAGCTCAACACGATGCTCGCGGCGCGCTCGGCCGAGATGTCGAGGATCCTCGACGAGACGGCCAAGCCACTGGTCGAGCGCTTCGCCCAGGGTGGCTCGGAGCTGCAGCGGAGCATGGAAGAGGTTACCGAGCGGGCGACCGAGAAGCTGCGCAGCGAAAACGCAGCGCTCGTCAACGCGCTCGCCAGCCGCACGGCCGAGACCCTCTCGGCCGTCGAGGGCGCGCGCTCGACGCTCGCCGACAGCGTCGCCGAGCTCATCGGCCGCCTGAGCACCTCCAGCGCCCAGCTCGGTCAGCTGATCGATCAGGCGGCGGTCAATCTCGGCCATGTCGAGGAGCGGCTCACCGGAAGCACGCAGAGCTTCGCGACGACCACGGAGAAGGCCGCGCAGACGTTCGCCAGCTCGGCGCGCCTGGTCGATTCCAATACGACCCGGCTCACCGACCTGTCGTCGGCCACGCTGCGCGAGGTCGCATCGATCGCTACCAAGTTCGACGAGCACAGCCGGTTGCTCTCCAGCGCCTCGGACCTGCTCAGTTCCGCGCAGAGCAATCTCGAGCACACGCTGGAACGGCAGTCGTCGCTGGACGACCTCGCGGTCGGCCTGGTCAAGAAGTCGGAGGACCTCGAAAAGGTCATGCGTTCGTTCGAGAACCTGGTCGGCCAGACGATGCAGAACGCCGAGGGACGGACTATGGAATCGGCGGAAAAGATCCGCACCGCCATCGCCGAGGTGGTCGAATCGGCGACCAAGCGTTTCGCCGACGCGACCGAGGAGATGCGGCGCACCGCCGGTTCGATCAAGAGCGAGCTCGACCTGACGCGTGCCGAGCTCAAGAAGGGCGTCATCGAGATGCCGGAAGAGGCCAAGGAATCGACCTCGGCCATACGTCGGGCCGTTTCCGAGCAGATCAACGCGCTCAAGGAGCTCTCCGACATCGTCGCGAAGTCCGGCCGCAGCGGCAGCGACTCCTCGGAGCCGCGCAGCCTGCGCCCCGCTCCTCAGGCGCCGGCCCGTCCGGCCGAGCCGCCGCGCCGGCCGCCGGTTCAGCAGCAGCAGCAGCCCGAGCGCCGGGCTCAGCAGGCGCCGCTGGGTGAAACGACCTTGCGCGGCACGCTCGACCTCGAGCGTCCGGCCGAAGCGGCCCCGCGCCGCGAGCCCAATGGCCGCACGCCGCAAGGCGGCTGGGTGCGCGATCTCCTGACCGGGGCGTCTCGTGAAGAGGAGCTGAGGCCGGCGGCGCCGGCGGAAGCGCCGCGTCCGGCTCCGGCCCAGCGTTCGCCGCTGCATGTCGTGGAATCGCTTAACTCGCTGTCGGTCGACATCGCGCGCGCCATCGACCACGACGCCTCGATCGAGCTGTGGAACCGCTACCGGCGCGGCGAGCGTGACGTGTTCACGCGGCGCCTCTACACGCTGAAGGGCCAGCAAACCTTCGACGAGATCCGCCGCAAGTACCAAGCCGAGGCGGAGTTCCGCGCCGCCGTCGACCGCTACTGCGACGATTTCGAGAAGCTGCTCAAGGACGTGTCGCGCAACGACCGCGACAACATCATGGCGCAGACCTACCTGACCTCGGACACCGGCAAGGTCTACACCATGCTGGCCCATGCCAGCGGCCGCCTGCACTGAGCGGCTTCGTCAGGAAAAGAAAAAAGCGGGCCATGGCCCGCTTTTTTTGTGCTTGATGATATCGAAGCAATGCCCCGCCGGGCGTGTGCAGTGCCCCGACCGAATCGTCAGATCAGCGAATCCGTCCAGCGCACAATGTCCTTGGCGGCCTGGCCGAAGGCGCTGTCCAGCGCGCTGACGTAAGCGGCGTTGCCGCCGCCCGAGACCGGCGCGCTCGCCGTAAAGCTCTTGGCGGCGCGCACCTCGCCATTGCGGTCGTTGAGGAGGCGCACGAACAGCTCGACCTCGGCATGCTCGCCGCCATTGACGCGCACTTCGAAGGTCCGGACCTCGACGATGATCCGATAGTCGATCGCCAGCCCCTCGCCCGGCTTGCCGACGCCGGCAAAGCTGCCGGATCGCTGGAAGGTTTCCGCGAGCCTGGCCTGCACGATCAGCGGCAAGCGGTCGGCCCACTGCGCCCCCTTCAGGTACTGGATCGACAGATCGGATGGCCTGATGACGATGTTCTGGCTGTCCAGCGCCTTGAGCGCCGACGGCTCAGTGATCAGGATCTGCCGGCGGCTGTGGCCACGTACGTCGATCGACGGCGCCGACAGCTCGAACGTGTCGAGCGGCGCCGGCTTGGCGCCGAGCGCCGCGCAGCCGGCCAGCGAGAGCGCAAGCAGCGCCGCAGCCGATGTCATCCCAACCGACCTTGCCCAAACCGACGTCACGCGCGAGCCCCGTTGTCCCCAGATCGTAAGATCAACCCGCAATTGCGGTCTTTTCTGTTCTTGAGGCGGGCGAAGATCGAAGTCAACGCCGCACCCTGCCGTCATATTGCCGGACCTCGCCCTCGCCGCCCGACAGGATGCGCTGCGGATTGCGGCTGAGGTCGGTCACCGCTTCCTCGATGCGGTTGATCGAGCGGCGGCTGTCCTGGACCAGCGCCTCGACATTCTGCAGGCCTTGGCCCGAGAAGCGGGCCAGGTTGTCGGTGATGGTGCCGAGCCGCGCATTCAGCGTGTCGGCGACCTGCTTGAACGACTTCAGCGTGTCGCGGGCGTCCGCCATGACGCCGTTCGCCTCACCCGAGCCGAGCAGCTTGTCGACCTTGGCCAGGATGCCGTCGACGCGCTCCGAAGCGTCATTGAGCCGGTGCGCCAGCTGCCTGGCGTCCTTGATGGTGTCGTCGATGTCGTCGGCGCGGTTGGCGAATTTGTTCGTGACCTTGGCGATGTCGGCGGCGGCCTGATTGGCTTTGTCGCTGGCCTTCTGGATGTTGGCCAGCGCCGTGCGCACCTCGGCCGGATCGATGCCATCGAGCACGCCGTTGACCTTGTCCAGCGTGCCTTGCGTCTTCTGGGCGAAGTCGTTGATCGAGCCGACCGCCGTGTTGACGTTGTTGATGACGGTATCGAACTGCTTGGAGGTTTCCTTCAGATTGCCGGTCACCGTGTCGACGTTGGCGACGATGCTCTTGATCTGGTCCTTGTCGACGGCGTTGAGCAGGCCCTCGGCGGCCTTCAACGTGCCGTCGAGCTTGCCCGAAACTCCTTTCAACTCATCCGAGAGCGAACTCACGCTGGACAGGAACTTGTCGATGCCGTCGGAATTCCTGGCGAGCGCATCGGAGAAGGTCTGGACGTTCTTGACCGTATCGGTCAGTGGCCCGCGCACGTCGTGGGTGAAGCCTTCGAGATCCGAAAGCACCTTGTCGGCACGGGTGAAGATGTTCTGCGCGGTCTGCAGGAGATTGGTGACGGCGGAGGGATTGGCGACGATCTCGGCGACCCTGCCTTCCTTCTCGGCCTGGTCAAGAAGTTTCACCTCCTTGGGATCGGCGCCCTTGAGCTCGATATTGGCCTGGCCGGTGAGACCGGCCAGCCCGATATCGGCCTGCGTCGACTTGGTGATCGGCGTCATCCGGTCGATCTCGGTGTCGGCGATCGCGACAGTCGGATTGTCGACGTCGATGTAGACGCGCCTGACATCACCCACCTTGACGCCGTTGAAGAGCACGAAACTGCCGCGGCCGAGGCCGGACGCCGAGCCTGGGATGCGCACACGAAGCAGCGTCGTCTCGCCCTTGTCGCCGATCGCCGCCGTCCAATAAACGAAGGCGAAGGCCGCCAGGATCGCGGCCAGCGTGAAGATGCCGACAATGACGTAGTTGGCTCTTGTTTCCATTGCCCCACTTATGGCTATGCGCGCGCCGCAAGATCAAGTTGCCGTGCACGTTTTCCGCGAAAATAGGATTTCACCCACGGCTCCTCGCTTTTCAGCATGTCGTCGATCGTGCCTTCGACCAGTACCTTCTTCTTGCCGAGCACCGCCACGCGGTCGCAAGCGGTGAACAGCGTGTCGAGATCATGCGTGACCATGTAGACGGTGAGATCCATCGTATCGCGCAGCTTGACCACCAGCTCGTCGAATTCGGCGGCGCTGATCGGATCGAGGCCGGATGTCGGCTCGTCGAGGAAGACGATGTCCGGATCGAGCGCCAGCGCGCGCGCCAGTGCCGCCCGCTTGATCATGCCGCCGGACAATTCGGACGGGAATTTCTGCGCCGCGTCAGGCGGCAGCCCGACAAGCTCGATCTTCAGCAGCGCCAGTTCGTCCATCAGCTTCTTCGGCAGGTCGAGGTATTCGCGCATCGGCACCTGCACGTTCTCCTGCACTGTCAGCGCCGAGAACAGCGCGCCGTGCTGGAACAGCACACCAAGGCGCATATCGATGCGCAGGCGCTCAATGTCGCTCGCCTTCTCGACATCGACGCCGAACAGCTTGATCGTGCCCGACTGCTTGTGCAGCAGGCCGAGGATGGTGCGCAACAGCACCGATTTGCCGGCGCCCGAGGCGCCAACGAAGCCAAGGATCTCGCCGCGGGTGATGTCGAGCGACAGTTTGTCGAGGATCACCTTGTCATCCAGGGCGACGGTGACGTCGCGAACGGACAGCACGATCTCGCTTTCGGTGGTTTCCTTGGCCTCGGTGCCGTTTCGCGTCGCCATGTCAGAACTCTATCGCGGCGTAGAACATGGCAAAAAGACCGTCGAGGATGATGACGACGAAGATCGATTTCACCACGGAGGCGGTTACGTGCTGGCCAAGCGATTCGGCGCTGCCGCCGACTTTCATGCCTTCGACGGAAGCAATGGTGCCGATGATCATGGCCATGAACGGCGCCTTGATCAGGCCTGCGAAGATGGTGCTGAGATCGATGGCGACGCGCAGCCGGTCGATGAAGGCGGCCGGGGGAATGTCGGAATAGAGCCAGGCGGCGACGATGCCGCCGCCGAGGGCGGCAAAATTGGCGATGATCGTGAGACACGGCAGCGCGATGACCAGCGCGACCAGGCGCGGAAACACCAGCACGCCGCTCGGGTTCAGGCCGATGACCTTGAGCGCGTCGACCTCCTCGCGCATCTTCATGGAGCCGATCTCGGCGGTGATGGCGCTGCCGGAGCGGCCGGCGATCATGATCGCAGTCATCAGCACGCCGAGTTCGCGCAGGATCAGCACGCCGACGAGGTCGACGACGAAGATGTCCGCGCCGAAATAGCTGAGCTGATAGGCGCCCTGCTGGGCAACGATGGCGCCGACGATGGCCGACATCAGGACCACCACCGGGATGGCGCCGACGCCCATGCGGTCGATCTGGTTGAAGATGGCGGCCGGGTTGACGGCATGGCCGCGGCCAAGCTTCATCTGCGCGCCGCGGATGGTGGCGCCCAGGATGTTCATCGAGGCCAGGAAATCGT
>NZ_RZOI01000362.1:0-6037 GCF_004022645.1 Mesorhizobium sp. M4A.F.Ca.ET.020.02.1.1
GGTCTATATCGCCCAGACCGACGACCCGGAACTCGACAAGGTCGCCGAGAAGGCGGCAGCTCTGCTGGGACTTGCCTATGAACGCCGCCCGACCGGCTATGGCGATCTGACGACGGAACTGGCCGAAGCCGCCGCTTTCGGCTGACCTGCTAGTCAAGAGGGGGAATTCGATGCGTTTCCGGGCTTTGCTTCTGTCTGTGAGTCTGGGTGTCTGCCTGATCGTGCCGGCTCACGCCGATGGGGAGGTGCAGAAGCTGATCACCGCCGCCGACAAGGCGCGGCTCGGCAAATATGGCGAGACGCGCAAGGCGGCCCTCGAAGAGGCGAAGGCCGGCGATCCGGCCGAGGTCAAGCAGTTGGATAGCCTGCTCGCCAAGCCGCTGGTCGCTTTCTCAGACAAGGACCTAACCGGCAACTGGAAGTGCCGCACCATCAAGGCCGGCGGCTTGAGCCCGCTCGTCATCTACGGCTGGTTCAAATGCAAGGTGAGCGATGACGGCTCCGGCTGGAGGCTGGAAAAGGTAAGCGGCTCGCAGCGCACCAAGGGCCGCTTCTTCGACGACAGCGAAAAACGCGCCATCTATCTCGGCTCCTTCACCGTCAACGAAGATCCGGCCAAGCCCTATGGCAGCGGCCCGCAAAGCGACCAGGTCGGCTATGCCTTCCGCAACAGCGCCAGCGAATGGCGCATTGAATTCCCGGCGCCCTACTACGAATCGAAGCTCGACATCATGGAATTCAAGCGCTGATTCCTTCCGCCGATCGGGCCGTCACCAAGGATTAACCCGGCCAGCCTAGCATGCCGCGCGTTTGCGCAGGCCGCTCCCATCCGGGCGCGCCGGGCGCTCCGACACCAGGTGTTCCCTAGGGGCGGCACGAACCATGGCAGCGCCAATGGCAGATCCACGACCGATCGTCGTCGTCACCGAGGGCGGTCCGCACATCTGGGCGATCGTCAACGCCATCGCCGACCGGCTGGGTCCTGTCAGCGTCATCGTCGAAACACCTGAATCCAAAAAGCAATTGCTTCTCGGCCGGGCTCGGCGTCAAGGCTGGATCTCGGCCATCGGGCAACTCGGCACTATGGTGCTGACGCGGCTCGGCAAACGCTTGTTTTCCGGCCATGCGGCACGATTGATCGCCGAGCAGAAACTGGAGACCGAACCCCGGCCCGGCCAGACCAGAATCGACGTCCCCTCGGCCAACGCGCCAGAGTCCCTTCAGGCGATCGCGGACATCAAGCCAGGCGTAGTGCTACTTGCCGGCTGCCGGCTGTTGTCGAGGCAGACGCTGGCGAAGATGCCATGCCCGGTGCTCAACTATCATGCCGGCATCTCACCCAAATATCGGGGCATGAACGGCGGCTACTGGGCGCTGGCCTCGGGCGACACGGGCAATTTCGGCACCACCGTGCATCTGGTCGATGCCGGCGTCGACACCGGCGGCGTGCTGAGGCAGGCCCGCGGCAAGCCTGAACCGGGCGACACCATCTCAAGCTACGCGCTGCGGCAGGCGGCGTTCTCGCGCGACATCTGCGTCGCAGCGGTCGGTGACGCCCTGGCGGACAAGCTCGCCACATTCGATCCCGGCCTGCCCTCGAAACAGTGGTACCATCCGACGATCTGGTACTACCTTTGGACCGGCTTGACGAAGCGCATCTGGTAGCCGGCCGGCCACTCTATTTCACCTTTCTTTTTGCGACCTCCAATAGCGTCGCTTTTGAATGCGCGCGCGTCGTCCCATAACAAGCGGCCCCAATGCGCATGCGGCAATGCTCGCAGCTTCGAGGAGTGAGAAATTTATGGCCGATCTGATCGTCGTCTACTGGCGCGACATCCCCGCCCAGGTCATCGTCAGGAAGGGCCGGCAGAACGCCAAGCGCGAACTGCCGCTGCGCTTCACCGAGGCGATCGACATGTGCGCCATGCGCACTGGCGCCGGCGGTACGGACGACTATCTGGCCGAATGGCGCAAGGCCGACCCGGTTCCGGTCGGCGACGACATCGAAGCCGAGGTCGAAAAGGCCTTCCAAGAGCTCGACACGAAATACGACCGCGAGCGGCTGGTCGCTCTGGTCAAGGCGGGCGGAAAAGAAAATGTCTGATAAGCAACCGACCGTTACCCAGGCCACCCTGGTCAAGAAGGCAGCGCCGAAATCCGACTACAAGCCGGCCGACGTATCGCCGCAGCGGCGCGTCCAGCGCTCCTTCGCGGTGAGATTATGGTCGATCCGGCACTCGCGATTGCTCGAATGGTTCTACAGCCGCTTCGCCGACGTCTTCCTGCTGCTGCATCCCTTGTGGAAGGGCATCGGCTATGGCCGCGTCGAGGCCCCGGTCAAATTCGTCGAGAAGCGCGTCAAGGGCTTCATGTTCGACTGCCGCATGTGCGGCCAGTGCGTCTTGTCCTCGACCGGCATGTCCTGCCCGATGAACTGCCCGAAGCAGTTGCGCAACGGCCCATGCGGCGGCGTGCGCGCCAACGGCAATTGCGAGGTCGAGCCCGACATGCCTTGCGTCTGGGTCAAGGCCTGGGAAGGTTCGCGTAACATGGTGCATGGCGACAAGATCCTCGACGTGCAGAAGCCGGTCGACCAGTCGCTGCGCGAAACCTCCGCCTGGCTGCGTGTCACCGCGCAAGCGGCCGCAACCCGCGAGGCTGCCCAGAATACGCCTAAAACCGGAGCCTCCGCATGACCATCCGCCAGCGCGACGAGAACCCGGCCGGCATCCACCTGCCGCTCGATCCCCTGCCCGGCCATACTTCGCGCGGCCGGCTGGAGCGCGTGCTAAGGCGCGGCGAGTTCGCGGTCACCACCGAGCTCAACCCGCCCGACAGCGCCGATCCGGAGGACGTCTATAACCGCGCCAGGATTTTCGACGGCTGGGTCGACGCCATCAATGCCGTCGATGCCTCCGGCGCCAATTGCCACATGTCCTCGGTCGGCATCTGCGCGCTGCTGACCCGCATGGGCTACGCCCCGATCATGCAGATCGCCTGCCGCGACAAGAACCGCATCGCCATCCAGGGCGACGTGCTGGGCGGCGCCGCGATGGGCGTCGCCAACATGCTCTGCCTTACCGGCGACGGTGTGCAGGCCGGCGACCAGCCCGGCGCAAAGCCGGTGTTCGACCTCGATTCGATGTCGCTGCTCGAGACCTGCCGCATCATGCGCGACAACGGCAAGTTCCTGTCCGGCCGCAAGCTGACGACGCCGCCGCAGATCTTTCTAGGCGCCGCCGTCAATCCCTTCGCCCCGCCCTTCGATTTCCGCCCGATCCATCTCGGCAAGAAGATCGCCGCCGGCGCCCAGTTCGTGCAGACGCAGTACTGCTTCGACGTGCCGATGTTCAAAACCTTCATGCAAAAGGCGCGCGATCTCGGCCACACCGAAAAGGTCTTCATCCTGTGCGGCGTCGGGCCGCTGGCCTCGGCCAAGACGGCCAAGTGGATCCGTTCCAACGTGCCGGGCATCCATATCCCCGACGCGATCATCAAGCGGCTGGAAGGAGCGCAGGACCAGAAGAAGGAAGGCAAGCAGCTCTGCATCGACATCATCAACGAGGTGAAGGAAATTCCGGGCGTCGCCGGCGTCCATGTGATGGCCTACCGGCAAGAGGAATATGTCGCCGAGATCGTCGATGAATCGGGCGTGCTGAAGGGCCGCCAGCCCTGGAAGCGCGAAATCCGCCGCGACGACCAGCTGGTCGCAGAGCGGCTCGATCACATTCTGCATGACGAGATTACCGAAACCCAGGTGGACATGGTGAAGACCGCGCATTGAGAGCCCGGGCGATCACCATTCGCTTGAACGAAATCAGATAACGATATAAAGAACTCTTTATATCACGACGGAGAGATTGCATGACCCGCACCATCGTCGCGTCGGCGACCAGAGAAATCATCATCGGCTTCGACCAGCCCTTCTGCGTGATCGGCGAGCGCATCAACCCGACGGGCCGCAAGAAGCTCGCCGCCGAAATGGTGGCCGGCAACTTCGAGACCGTCATCAAGGACGCGCTGGAGCAGGCCGCCTGCGGCGCCACCATGCTCGACGTCAATGCCGGCGTCACCGCCGTCGACCCCAATGCCACCGAGCCGGCGCTGCTGGTGCAGACGCTGGAGATCGTGCAGGGCCTGGTCGACCTGCCGCTGTCGATCGACAGTTCGGTCACCGCTGCCATCGAGGCGGCGCTGAAGGTTGCCAAGGGCCGCCCGCTGGTCAACTCGGTCACCGGCGAGGAAGAGAAGCTCGAAGCGATCCTGCCGCTGGTCAAGAAGTACAACGTCCCGGTCGTCGCCATCTCCAACGACGAGACCGGCATCTCGATGGATCCTGACGTGCGTTTCGCCGTCGCCAAGAAGATCGTCGAGCGCTGCGCCGATTTCGGCATTCCCGCCCATGACGTTGTCGTCGACCCGCTGGTGATGCCGATCGGCGCGCTGGGCGATGCCGGCCGCCAGGTGTTCGCGCTGCTGCGCCGCCTGCGCGAGGAGCTCAAGGTCAACACCACGTGCGGCCTCTCCAACATCTCCTTCGGCCTGCCGCACCGCCACGGCATCAACGCCGCCTTCATCCCGATGGTGATCGGCGCCGGCATGACCTCGGCGATCATGAACCCGGTGCGCCCGCAGGAAATGGAAGCGGTGCGCGGCGCCAATGTGCTGAACGGCACCGACGAGAACTGCACCAACTGGATCCGCACCTACAAGGACTACAAGCCGGCCGAAGGCGGCCATGCGGTTGCCGCTCCGGTGGCGGTCAACGCTCCCGGCGAAGGCGCCGGCAATGGCGGCCGTCGCCGCGGCGGCCGCGAAGCCCGGATGGCCAGGGGATAAGCGCGCAATCGTGAACTCGCCTGCCAACATCACCGATCCGCTCGTGCTGTTCATGCCGTCCGGCAAGCGCGGGCGGTTTCCGGTCGGCACGCCGGTGCTCGACGCGGCGCGTCAACTCGGCGTCTATGTCGAAAGCGTCTGTGGCGGACGCGCCACTTGCGGGCGCTGCCAGATCGAGGTGCAGGAAGGCAATTTCGCCAAGCACAAGATCGTCTCTTCCAACGACCACATTTCGCCCAAGGGCGCCAAGGAGGAGCGCTACGAGCGCGTGCGCGGCCTTCCCGAGCGGCGGCGCCTCTCCTGCTCGGCGCAGATCCTCGGCGACCTCGTCATCGACGTGCCGCAGGACACGGTCATCAACGCCCAAACCATCCGCAAGGATGCCGACACCAGGGTGATCGCCCGCGATACGGCAGTGCGCATGTGCTATGTCGAGATCGAAGAGCCCGACATGCACAAGCCGCTCGGCGATCTCGACCGCCTGAAGATCGCGCTGATGAAGGACTGGGGCTTCAAGAGCCTCGAGTTCGACTTCTACCTGATGCCGCAGGTGCAGGGCATCCTGCGCAAGGGCAACTGGACCGCCACCGCCGCCATCTACAAGGATGCCGACAGTGATATCGCGCGCGTCATCGCGCTGTGGCCAGGCCTCAAGAACGAGGCTTACGGACTCGCCTGCGATATCGGCTCGACCACCATCGCCATGCATCTGGTGTCGCTGCTGTCCGGCCGTGTCGCGGCCTCTTCCGGCACATCGAACCCGCAGATCCGCTTCGGCGAGGATCTGATGAGCCGTGTCTCCTATGTGATGATGAATCCGGACGGCCGCGAAGGCATGACGGTCGCGGTGCGCGAGGCGATTTCCAGCCTGGTCGACAAGGTTTGCGCCGAAGGCAATGTGCAGCGCAACGACATCCTGGACTCCGTCTTCGTCGGCAATCCGATCATGCACCATCTGTTCCTCGGCATCGATCCGACCGAGCTCGGCGGCGCGCCCTTCGCGCTCGCGGTCTCGGGCGCGGTGCGCATCAAGACCTCCGATATTGGCCTGAAGCTCAATCAGGGCGCCCGCCTCTACATGCTGCCTTGCATTGCCGGCCATGTCGGCGCCGACGCGGCGGCGGTGACGCTGTCGGAAGGCCCACACCGCCAGGACGAGATGATGCTGATCGTCGACGTCGGCACCAATGCCGAGATC